>NZ_JBSGFZ010000015.1:0-217810 GCF_053603655.1 Kribbella sp. NPDC004138 | reverse complement strand
CGCGCTGCACCTGCCGCGGCAACGCAGGACGACCACGACCAGCCATCACAACACCTCCAGAACTCAGGTGTTGCGACGACCGGCTGAATCCGCCCGGTTGACCGGTGCTCAAAGTGGGGTGGTCGGGTCAGTCGCCGGGGAGGAGGTGAGGGTTGTCGGTGGTGATGCCGTCGACGCCCAGGGCGGTGGCTTCGGCGAGGGTGGCCGCGTCGGGGACCGGCCACGCGGTGGCCAGCAGGCCGGCCGCGTGGATCTCGGCGATGCCCTCCGCGGTCAGCCCGGCGATGCCGCAGAGCGCCCACGAAGCGCCTGCCGCGCGGGTGCGGGCGATGACCTCCGCCATCTCCGGCGTCCGGCCGAAGATGTGCCCGGTCGTCACGTCCGGGAACGCCTCCCGGACCGCGAGCAGGATCTCCGGGTGGAACGACGTGACCAGGGTTCGCTCGGCCAGCGACCGGTCCGCCTTCAGCGACTGCGCGAGCAGCGGTACGGCGGCCTCCGCCTTCACCTCCGCCTGGAACCGGACGTCGATCGCGGCGACCGCCTCCGCCCAGGTCGGCACCTGCTCGCCGAGGCCCGCGTCGAGCGCCCGCAGCTCGGCCAGCGTCAGCGAAGCCACCTCCCCCGTCCCGGAGGTGGTGCGGTCGACGGTGGCGTCGTGCATGATCACGAGCTCGCCGTCCGCACTCACCCGCAGGTCGAGCTCGATCTCGTCGCAGCCGTCCGCGACCGCCCGCCGGAACGAGCGCAGCGTGTTCTCCGGTTCCGTCCCGAGCGAACCCCGGTGGCCGGTGATGATCACAGAACCTTCTCCTCGTAGAGCCGTTGGACCTCGTCGCCGATCGCCTCGAGCCGGCGCGCGACCGAGGCGAACACCTTCTTCGGCTGCGCATTGTCGGCGTAGATCTGCTGCAGCCCGGTGTAGATCTGGACGTTCGCGTTCCGCCCGTACAGCCGGATCGCGTCCTGCTGCCGGGCATTCTCCAGCTGCGCGATCGCGACACCGTAGTTGGGCTGCTCCGCGATCAGCTTCTTCAGCTCGGCGTCCTCGCGGGCCTTGTTCACCACCGGCAGGTAGCCGGTCTGCGTCGTCCACCAGGCCGAGTTCTCCGGCGTTGCCAGGAACTGCAGGAAAGTCGCCGCGGCCTGTTTCCGTTCGGCGGAAATGTTCCGCAGCATCCCGATCCCGCCGCCGCCGGTGGCGATCCCGGCCGCGACCTCGGACGGGATGAAGCCGGCGCCGACCTTGAACTTCGCCTTGTTGGTGATGGTCTTCATACCGCCGGTCGACTCCTGGATCACGCCGACCAGGCCGTTCGCGAAGTCCGTGCTCGGGCTGCTCGCCATGTACGCCGCGCCGAGCTCGTGCACCATCTCGCGCTGCCACTCGCCGGCTGCGACCGCCCCGGCCTCGTCGATCGTGACGTCGAGGCCCTTCGAGTACGCGCCGCCGAACTGCCACACGTTGCCCTGGAACTGCCAGTCGCCGTCGATCTTCGCGAACGCGATCGTCCGCAGCGACCGCCCGCCGGACTGCACCTTGGCCAGCTCGGGCACCCAGGACCGCAGCTCGCTCCAGGTCCGCGGCACCCGGTCCGGCAGCCCGGCCTTCGCGAACGCGTCCCGGTTGTAGTACATGATCGGCGTACTGCGGGCGAACGGCACCGCCCAGCTCTGCCCCTTCACGACGTACTCGCCGAATAGCTTCTCCTGGTAGACGCCAGGGCCGAACCCGTCGTCGAAGTAGCCGTTCAGCGGCTCGAGCGCCTCGTTCAGGAAGAACCGCTCCCAGGTGACGTCGGACAGGACGGCGAGGTCGGGAGCCTGCTTCGCGACCAGCGCGGCCGCGACCTTCTGCGCGACGTCGTCGTAGCTGCCCTGGAACTGCACCTCGACGTAGACGTCGGATTGAGAGTCGTTGAACTTGGCAACGAGTTTGTCGACCGCCTTGCCGTTCACGCCGCCGTACGGCGACCAGAAGACCACGCGGGTCCGCTTCTCGTACTTCGACGGCACCTCGCCGGCCGGCTGGGAGTAGATCGCGTCCACGGAGCGGTAGCCGCAGCCCGCCAGGCCCAGCGCCGCGGTGACCCCGAGGAAAGTACGACGTCGCATGCTCATCCCTTCAGAGCTCCGGCCGTGATCCCGCCGACGATGTAGCGCTGCGCGACCAGGAAGATCAGCAGCATCGGCGCGAGCACCAGCAGCGTGCCGGCCATGATCGTGCCCCAGGCCGCCAGGCCCTCCTCGTCCTTGAGGATCAGCAACCCGACGGGCAGCGTCCGCATCGACGCGGTGTTGGTGACGATCAACGGCCAGACGAAGTTGTTCCACTCCTCCACCGCGGTGATCACGACGACCGTGATCAGCATCGGCCGCGACATCGGGAGTACCACGCGCCACAGGGTGCGCAGGTGTCCCGCACCGTCGACCGCGGCCGCGTCCGTCACTTCGGTGGGGAGGGTGAGGAAGTGCTGCCGCATCAGGAACGTCGCGAATGCGGAGCCGATGCCGGGGATGATCAGGCCGGCGTACGTGTTGATCCAGCCGAGCGTCGCCACCGTCAGGTAGTTCGGCAGCAAGGTCACGTGGCCGGGCACCATCATCGCGCCGAGCACGGCGAAGAACAGAATCTTCTTGAACGGGAACCGCAGGTAGGCGAAGGCGTACGCCGTCAGCACGGCGTTGACCACCTTCAGCGCGGTCCCGATCACCGTGATGATCGTGGAGTTCAGGAAGAACCGGTCGAACGGCGCGGCCTTCCAGGCCAGGCTGAAGTTCTCCCAGGTCAGGTGCGGCCACCAGGCCGGCGGCCACTGGTAGATCTGCGTCGGCTGCTTGAACGCCGTGGACAGCAACCAGTACAGCGGTCCGAGGAACACGGCCGCCACACCGATCAGTACGACGTACTGGATCGCGCGTGTCTTCATCGGTAGTGCACCCGCCTCTCCATCACCCGGGCCTGCACGGTGGTGACGAGCAGCAGGATGACGAACATGATGATCGACAGCGTCGCCGCGCGGCCCGCGTTGAACGCCTGGAATCCCTCGTTGTAGATCGACCAGCTCAGCGTGGTGGTGGCATCACCAGGGCCGCCACCGGTCATCACCGCGATCACGTCGAAGGCCTGGAAGGTGCCGATCACCGTGGTGATCAGCAGGAAGAAGGTGATCGGCGCGAGCAGCGGCAGCTTGATCGACCGGAACCGCGTCCAGGTCGACGCGCCGTCGATCGCGGCCGCCTCGTCGAGCTCCTTCGGCAGGCCCTGCAGGCCGGCGAGGTAGATCAGCGCGGCGAACCCGACGTTCTTCCACAGGTAGACGATGACCAGTCCCGGCAGCGCCCAGTCGGAGTTGTTCATCCAGTCCGGCGGCTCGGCGCCGAACGGCTCGATCAGCGCCCGCATCAGGCCGTACCCGGGGTCGAAGATGAACGCCCAGATGGTCGCGACCGCGGCGCCGGACAGGATGTGCGGCGCGAACGCGATCGTCCGGACCGCCCCGCGGCCCTTCAGCGGCAGGTTGAACAGGAAGGCCAGCGCCAGCCCGATCACCAGACTGCCGACCACGATCAGGCCGGTGAACACGACCGTGATCCACAGCGTCTTGTGGAACGCCGGGTCGGCCAGCGTCCGGCCGTAGTTGGCCAGGCCCACGAACTTCGGGCGGGCGGCGATCATGTTCCAGTCGGTCAGGCTGAGGAACGCGTTGTAGATGATCGGCCAGTACGCGAAGACCGCGATCACCAGCAGGTTCGGCGCGACCAGCAGCGCGAACAGGCCGTACTCGCGCCGCCTCCGGCGCTTCCGCTGGTCAGTGCCTTCGGCAATTGTTCGTTCGTCCGGATGGGTCCGGGCCGGCAGGTCTACTACCGTCATACCGACCTCCTAGTGAGTAACTCGTGAAGCGGGCCGGCCACCGAGGGGGCGGCGGCCAGGATGCCTTGTGGGAAAGCCGTTCCGGCGCCCCGTACGACGGTGGCGCCGGCCTCGCGGGCGATCAGCCCGCCGGCGGCGACGTCCCAGGGCTGGATCACGTGCTCGTAGTACGCGTCCGCCGTACCGTCGGCGACCGAACACAGGTCGAGCGCGGCGGAACCGCCGCGCCGGAGGTCGCGGACGGCGGGCAGCAAGTCTTGCAGAGCGGCGGCCTGCTCGGCGCGCCGCTCCGGCAGGTATGAGAAGCCCGTGCACACCAACGCCGTCTCCAACCGCGTCTGCCGCTCCAGGCCCAGTCGCAGCCCGCCGTACCAAACCGTTTGATACGGCGTGGTGTCCGCGCGGTACGCACCGGCGCCGCGGGCGGCGGACCAGGTGGTGCCTGTCCGCGGCTGGTGGACGACGCCGGCGAGCGCGCCGTCTTCGTCCTCGACGGCGATCGAGACACACCAGTCGGGGCGGCCGTACAGGTAATTGACGGTGCCGTCGAGAGGATCGATCACCCAGGTCAGCCCGGTGCTCGAAGGACGCGAAGCCCCTTCCTCACCGAGCAGGCCGTCGTCGGGGCGAGCCGCGGTCAGACCGTCGGTGATCAGCTTCTCGGAGGCGCGGTCGGCCGCGCTGACCGGGTCGCTGGCCGAGCTTTTGGTCTCGACACCGGCCGCATCGATCGACAGACTCCGCTGACGGGCCAGGAGCTCCTCGCCCGCCGCGATCGCCAGCCGGACGGCCAGTTCACGCAGGTCAACGGGGTTCAGGGGAGCGGGCATGCCGGTGAAATTATCACCGAACGATGGTTACGTATAGAGAATCACTGTGATTTTCTCACGAAGATCACATCGAGAAGCAGAATCGTTGCAATCCCGCCGACCAGCAGGCCGAGCCGGTGCAGGCCCGCGTCGGTCGCCGGACCCGCGAAGACGATCGCGATCGCCGCGGCGGCGAGGTTCGCCCCGACGTACTGCGAGGTGCGGAACAGGCCCGCCGCAGCTCCGGTCGCCTCGGGCGGCGCGGCGCGGTAGACCGCCAACTGGTTGCCGAGCCCGTTGAAACCGTTGGGTATGCCGAGGATCGCGCTGATCAGCACCAACACGACGATCGGCGTACCGGCGTGGACTCCGAACGCGAGCGCGGCGCCGCCGAGCAGCAGACCGGCCGAGCCGACGAGCAGGAGCAGGCGCGGCCCGTGGCGCCGGGCGAGGCGGGTGGCGATCGCGACGGTGATCGCGCCGAGCGTGGCGATCGGCAGGACGATCAGGCCGACCTTCGTCGGGTCGAGACCCCGTCCCTGCTCGAGCCAGCCGGGCAGGCCGTAGAAGATCGCGTAGAACGCGACGTACGTGAGCATGGTGCGCAGATAGCCGAGGGAGAGCGGTGCGCTGCGGGCGAGCAGGCGGACGTCGACGAACGGCGTCGCGGAACGGCCTTCCCAGACGACGAAGACGACAGCGAGCGGGACGGCCGCCGCGAGCAGCCACCAGGTCGGGTCCGTGCTCAGCGAGAGCAGGACGAGCATCAGGCCGGTCATCGTGAGTGTGAAGAGGAGCAGCCCGACCAGGTCGATCTCGCGCCAGAGCTTGCGGCCGTCGCCCACCGGCCTGGGCGGGTCCTTGGGGACGAGACGCAGTACGGCGATGCCGGCGACCGCGGCCACCGGGAGATTGACGAGGAAGATCGCCTCCCAGTCGAAGGTGCCGACCAGGAATCCGCCGACACTCGGGCCGAGCGCGGCCGAGGTCTGCGCGAAGACCGACAGCAGACCGAGCGCGCCGACCGCGGACGCCCTGCGGCGGTCGGCGATGCGGCGGATCATCGCGACCCCGGAAGGGAACTGCGCACCGGTCCCGATGCCGAGCAGCACCCGCGCCACGATCAGCCAGCCCAGACTCGGCGCCAACGGGGCGAGCGCGGACACCACCGCTACCAGCACGAGCCCGGTGAGGAACACGCGCCTCGCGCCGAGCAGATCAGCCAGCCTCCCGGCCGTCGGCGCCGACACCGCGGTCGCCAGGTACAACCCCGACACCAGCCACTGCGTCTCGGTCCCCGCGTGGAAGTCCGCCCCGATCGCCACCAGCGCAACCGCGATCATCGACGAGTTCAAGGGCTGCAACAGCGTCCCGAGCCCCACCGACGCGGCGTACCTGGCCGGCGCCCCCGCCACCCGAGCCTCCTCGACGACCTTCGTCACGCCGCACCGCCTCCTCCGAGGGGCACTTTGAGCACGCACCAACCATTTGGCCGGCTCGAAAGCGGTTGGTGGGTGCCCAAAGACGTCATTGGGGGACCTCGGCGAGTTTGTCCATCAGGCGGGCGGCGAGGTGGAGGAGGTCCTGTTCGGTGGGAGTGAGAGTGGCATCCATGGCCTTGGCGAGGAAGGTGTCCCGGCGGCGACGGTCGTCGCGGACGAGGGTGGCGCCGGCGGCAGTGATCTCGAGGAGAACCTGCCGGCGATCGGCCGGGTTATCAGCACGGCTGATCAAATCTGACGTGGCCAGGTCGGCGGTCGCCCGCATCATCGTCTGCGGCGTCACCCGCTCGGCGGCGGCCAGGTCGGCGTTGGTCATCGGGCCCTCGCGCTCCAACCAGCCCAGAACGTTGAGCTGCGAGTAGCTCAGCTCCCCCTCAGGACGCTCCTGACGGAGCCGGCGGACGAGGCGGAACAGGCTGGTGCGGATCTCGTGCGCGGCAACCTCGGAGGCAGGCATACCATCAGCTTAGCTGATGACCTCAATCATCGTCGTCGTTCCGCAGCCGGACCCCGGTGACGCCGTCGAGGTCGTCGAGCGCGAGCACCAGGTTCTGCAGCGGGGCCCGGCCGGAGAACCGCATGGCCGCGCGCACCTGTGGCCGCGCCCCGTCCCGGTGCACCTCTGTCCCGAGCACCGACGCCTCGAACCCCATCGACGTGGCCGTCGCCAGGATCGACCGCAGTACGCCGGCGCCGTCGTCGTACCGCACGGTGACGATGCGGCGCCGGTCCGGCGACGGCAGGAACCGCGCGAGCCGGGCGAACGGGCCGACCGCGACCAGGTGCAGGACGGTCGCGGCGACCGCGAGCACCGGCATCCCGGCGCCGCACGCCATCCCGATCGCGGCGGTCATCCAGATCGTCGCGGCCGTGGTCAGGCCGCGGACCACGTCGCGGCGCATGAAGATCACCCCGGCGCCGAGGAAGCCGACGCCGGAGACGATCTGGGCCGCGATCCGGGACGGGTCGAGATTGACCTCGGTCCCGAGGACGGCGCTGAAGCCGAAGCCGGACACCAGCGTGAACATCGCCGCCCCGGTGCCGACGAGTGTGTGGGTCCGCATCCCGGCGCTCTTCTGCCGCACCTGGCGCTCGATGCCGATCACCATCGACAGCACGAACGCGATCAGCAACAGCAGGAGTTCGGTCCAGGTGGTGGAGGTCGCCAACTTCATGATCCGTGTCCTGTTCCCCGCTCACGCGGAGACCTGTCATGGGGTCTCCCGGTCTGGACTGAGGAGCGGCGGGAGCGAAGCGACCAGAGCGACGAGGGAAGACCGGGAGTCACAGCTCCATGACCGCCGCCCCGGAGGGGTGGCATCAGCACAGTCCGACGGGCTCCTTTCCGGCGAGGAAGGCGGCGACCGCCTCGGCGGCGATCGAACCGGCGCGGTGAGCGGTCTGCCGGGTGGCACCGGCCAGGTGCGGTGTCATCACGATGTTAGGCGCGGTCAGCAGCCGCGAACCGGCCGGGACCGGCTCGGCCGGGAAGACGTCGAACGCGGCCGCGCCGAGCTGCCCCGACTCCAGCGCGTCCACCGTCGCGTCGTAGTCGAGCAGCCCGCCACGCGCTGTGTTCACCAGGACGGCGCCGCGGGGCATCGCGGCGATCTGCTCCGCACCGATCATCCCGCGGGTCTGATCGGTCAGGCGCGCGTGCAGGCTCACGACGTCCGACCGGCTCAGCAGGTCGTCCAGCTCCACCAGCTCGATTCCCGCGGGCGCCTCTTCGACGTACGGATCGGCGACCAGGACGCGGGCGCCGAAGGCCAGCAGGACGCGGGCGACCCGCTGGCCGATCGCGCCGTACCCGACGAGGCCGACGGTCGACCCGTCGAGCTCGATCCCGCACTCGTCGTACGCGTACAGGTCGGAGCGCCACTCGCCCTGCTCCAGCGTCCGCTGCAGCCGGGGAAGGTTGCGCAGGGCACCCATCATCAGCGCGACCGCGTGCTCGGCGGCGGCCACGGCGTTACGGCCCGGCGTCGATGCGACCGCGACGCCCCGCTCGGCGGCCGCGGCGAGGTTCACGTTCACCGGACCGCCCCGGCACACGACCAGGAAGCGCAGGTCCGGCGCGGAGTCCAGCACCCGCTCGGTGAACGGTCCCATCTGGGTGACCGCGAGCTCGACGCCGGCGAGAGCTTCGATCAGCTGGTCCTCAGCGTCGCTCGCCTCGTCCACCTCGGCCACCCGCCCGTACGGCGTCAGCGGCCAGGGCAGCGTGACCTCACCGAACTCGAACGCGACGTCCGGGATCGTGCGCAGCGCCGCGGCGAGCAGGTCGTTGCGCACGAAGTGGTCGCCGGCGAGCAGCGTCTTGACGGTTCTCATCGATCTCCTGAAAAGGTGGGTGCTGGGTCGGACCAGCGCGGGCGGGCCGACTCGATGCGGCGCAGGTAATGGGCGTAGCCGTCGGCGTAGAACGTGGCGCGGGCCGGGTCCGGGTCGATCTGACGGGTCTCGGCGATCCACTCGGCTCCGGCGCTGTCCGGATCGATCGCACGTCGCGCGCAGATCACGGCGCCGCGCGCCGCGACCTGCTCGGCCGCGGCCGTGTGCAACGGCGCGTTCAGCACGTCGGCGAGGATCTGCGTCCACTCGCTGCTCCGGGCTCCACCGCCGCACACCGTGACGCGGCCGGTCCACCCTGCTGCTTCCAGGCAGTGGCGGGCGGCGTACGCGATGCCTTCGCAGGTCGCGCGCACCAGGTCGGCGGTCGTGGTGGACAGCGAGATGCCGTCGATCGTGCCGCGGGCGCGGGTGTCGACGAAGGGTGCACGTTCGCCGGCCTCGGACAGGTACGGCAGGACGGTCACGCCGGAGGCGCCGGGCGGGCTGTCCGCCAGCAGGGACGGGAGTTGATCGGTGCCGACGCCGACCAGGGCCAGGACGCGGTCGAGGGCCGCCGTACCGACCATCGCGGGCATCGCGCGGAGCCAGACGCGCGGCGTCCACGTGCCGAGGAACAGGCCGGCGGGCTCGCCGTCGACGGGTAGCTCTCGCGTGACGACCTGACAGGCCAGCGTCGTGCCGACGGTCAGCAGCGCGTCGCCGGGCTCGGTCACACCGGCGCCCGCCGCTGCGGCCGGGAGGTCATAAGGGCCCGCGGACACCCGCGTCCCGGCCGCCATTCCGGTCGAGTCGTCCCGCAACTCCCCCACCGGACCAGCGGCAGCAACCGGCGCCAGCAGGTCCCGCACCCCGGACAGACCGGTGGCCGCCAACGCCTCGTCGTCGTACTCCCCGGTCCTGGGATCGAGAAAGGGTGCGGAGGCATCGGAGACATCCGTCGCCCGTACGCCGGTCAGCGCCTGCATCACCACGTCCTTGCAGTACGCCGCCGTACCGGCCCGCTCGATCACATCGGGCTCTTCGGCGAGGACCGCGGCCAGCAACGGACCGGACGCTCCCGGAAACATCCGGTTTCCGGAACGCCGGAACACGTGTTCCGCAACCCCGTCCGTGGTCCACCGCTCGAGGATGCCGCTGCTGCGCGCATCCAGCCACGAGATCGCCGGGCGGGTCGGCGTACCGTCGGCGTCGACCAGCCACAACCCGTCACCCTGAGCGGTGATGGCGAGGACGTCGGGGCGGGTTCCCACCGCGGCGGCCAGCTCACCGACCACCTCGTTGACCGAAGCAACTATTTCCGACGTCTCGTGCTCGAACCGCCCGGTGCTGCGGTGCAACAGCCGGGTCGGCCGCGATGCCTCGGCCAGCGGCCGGCCGTCGGCGCTGAACGCGACTGCCTTCGTGACGGTGGTGCCGACGTCAACGCCAACGTCCATACACGCCCCCTCCTAGATTTTGGCGACCTCCACGGTCGCGCCGTGGTCGCGCAGCGGGTCGATCAGGTTCTTCGGGGTCTTCTCGTCGACGATCACCACGTCGAAGTCGGTCAACGGGGCCAGCCGGTGCAGGGCGGTGCGCTGCAGCTTCGCGTGATCGACGAGCAGCACCTTGGTCCTCGCCGAGCGCAGCATCGCCCGCTTGACCAGGACGATCTCCTCCTCCTGGTGGAACGCGTGCGTCGCCGACACCGCCGACACCGAGCAGAACAGCAGGTCGGTGTGCAGCGCCTCGACGGCCTCCGCGCACGGCATCCCGCCGAACGAGTCGTGGGTGGCCGAGTAGATCCCGCCGAGCGCCAGCAGCGTGATGTCCCGCAGCTGGGCCAGCTTGGTGATCGCCGGCAGGAAGTTCGTTGCCACCGTCAACGGGGTGATGTCCTCGAACAGGTCCACCAGGGCCAGCGCGCTGGTCGAGTCGTCGAGCATCACCGACATCCCCGGCTCGATCATCGCGCGGGCGTGCCGGGCGATCGCGGCCTTCTCCGCGTGCGCGGTGTTCAGCCGGTACGCGACGTTGCTCTCGAAGACGCTCGTCGGCTGCGCGCTGACGCCGCCGCGGTACTTGCGGACCACTCCTTGCCGCTCGAGCTCGTCCAGGTCGCGGTGCACCGTCATCACGCTCACGCCGAACGCCTCGACCAGGTCGTTCGCCGAGACCGAGCCGTGCTTCACGACGTACGCCGCGATCTCGGCCTGCCGGCGCGCGGGACGACTCAGTTCGGTGGTGTCGCCGTCGACATCCGTTGTCATGCCAGGGTCTCCAAACGCAGAGGAGGAACGTTGTACGCCTCGAGACCCACTGTGCCGTCCTGCCACCGGAAACGCACCAGCGCCGCGGGACCGAGTGCAGGTAGCAGTCTGCGGTAGTCGTTCAGCCGCAGGCCGAGCACCCTGCACACGAGCAGCCGGATCAGCGTGTTGTGGGCGACCGCGAGGACCTTCTGCCCCTGATGCCGGCGCCCGATCTCGTCGAACACCTCGCGCACCCGATCGGCCGCCGCGGCCGGGTCCTCGCCGCCCGGGAAGTGGTTCCGCACCGGGTCGAGCTCGAACGCCTTGCCCACGGCCGGCGGCAACTCGCTCAGCATCTTGCCCTCGGCAGACCCGAAGTCGACCTCCCGCAGCCGGGCGTCGACCGTCGGCTCGGCCGCGAGGGCCTCCGCGAGTGGGGCGATGGTCTGGCGGGCCCTGAGCATCGGCGAGCACCACAGCGCGTCCGGCGCGTAGCCGAGCGCCCACTCCTTCAGCTGCTGCGCCTGCTGGACGCCGACCTCGTCGATCGGGAGGTCCGTGGAACCGGTGTAGCGGTTGCCGTGATGCCAGGCGGTCCGGCCGTGGCGGGCCAGCACGATCGTGGTCCTCATCCGCGGTACCCCCTGCGGTCGAGCTCGGCGACGAACGCGCCGTACAGGTCGTCGAGCCGGTCACCGCGCGGTTCGAGGACGCGGTCCACGCGCACCATCCGGCGTGCGGTCCCGGTGAGATCGGTCCCGCCGGACGCGGCCAGAACCGCCATGCCGTACGCCGGATCCGGTACGGCGGGGAGCTCCACGGGTACGCCGAGGACGTCGGCGCGCAACTGGTTCCAGTACCCGCTCCGGGTGGCGCCGCCGGTCAGCGAGACCGAGCGGACCGGGTCGGCTCCGAGCGTCTCCAGGTGCTCGAAGGCGAGTCGCTCGATGAAGGCGACGCCTTGCAGCACGGCAGCATAGGTGTGCAGGTCGTCCGGTGTGTCTCCGAGTGTGAAGCGCTCGGCCTGCGGTGCCACGAACGGGAACCGCTCGCCGGTCTTGGTCAGCGGGTAGGTGACGGCCTTGACCGGGTGGGCGGCACGATCCAGGGCGTCGAGGTCGGCTCCGGGAAGCAGCTCGGTCAGCACGCCGGCGCCAGTGCTGGACGCGCCGCCCGGAAGCCAGCCGCCGTCCGGGTGGCGGTGGCTGTAGACGGCGCCGGTGGGGTCGGTCAGCAGGTGGTCGCTGACGCCCTTCAGGACGAGCGTCGTACCGAGGACGGAGTTCCAGGCGCCCGGACTCAGCGCACCGGCGGCGATCTGAGCGGCGCACCCGTCGGTCATGCCGGCGTACACCGGGACGCCGGCCGGCGTGCGGCCGAGCTCGGCGCCGGGGCGGACGACCTCGGGGAAGGCAGTGAGCGGGAGCCCGAGTTTGCCGAACGCCGCGGCCGGCCAGGCGTCGGCGATCAGGTCGTATCCGGTCTTCAACGCGTGGCTGGTGTCGGTGGCGACCGGGTGGCCGACGAGGTGGGCCGCGACGAAGTCGGCACTGTGCACGACGCGCCGGCCGGTGAGGTCGAGATCGAGGATCTTCGGCAGCGCCCACGTCGGCTGCATGCTCGTGGACCAGCGATCCGGATCGGCGTCCACGATCTGGTCGCGACGGGCGGCCGAGCGCGCGTCGTCGTACATCAACGCCGGGGTGACCGGGCGGCCGGTGCTGTCGGTCAGCAGGAAGGTGCCGGAGGTAGAGCAGATCGCGATGCCGTCGAGATCGGTCGCGCCGACCTCGGCCAGGACCTCGTCGACGGCGGTCAGCCAGGCCTGCGGGTCCTGCTCGTGCCGGACGCCGTCCCGGTGACTGCTGAGCGGCCGCGTTGCACGGGACACAACGGCGCCCTTGGCATCGGCCAGCACGGCCCGCACACTTTGCGTGCCGAGGTCGAGACCGATCCAGCCCACGAAGCGCCTCCCAGGTGAGTGTTATCTAGGTTGATAACATAACACCAGAAGACGGTAAGAACGCACCAGCCCCTGACCGAAGGCGGACAAAAGACGGCTCCCGCAAGCCGTCGGCATGCGGGAGCCGGTGAAAAGCAGGACTTCGGTCAGGAGTGCATGAGAACCAGCGCCGGGTCAACGGTGGCCAGCTCGAGGCGGCCGGCGTCGACAGCGCCATACGCGCCGATCGGGCCGCTGCTGTGCCGGCCGTTGCGGTTGAGCCAGAAGCGCCAGCCCGCGGGCGGCTCTGGCCAGGTCGGGTCCGGCGTCCAGCCGAGCGGCGGACGCCACTCCGACGTCGGCAGCTCCGGCCAGTCGGGTGGCGGGTTGAACTTCTGCACGAGCGGGTCCCTCCGGATTCCCCAGCGATCCGCTGATCGCGAACTGTCTGACAGATCAACGACCTGACGCACCGAGTGTCACGGATAAATCTTCGTAAAGTTTCATCCGGCATACGGGGACCAATCTCAGCACCGAAAACCGGCCTCGGCAACCGCTCTCTCACCAGCCGGACTGCATGTGCATCGGCATCAGCATTTGTTGCCTCGTCCACAGCGGATCCCTCGGTTGTCCACAGCAATCGCTCGTTTTCCACACCGGTTGTCCACAGGAAGTACGGAGGGTGCCGAGGCTCGCACGCACAGGCACCGTTGCCCTGGGCACCGGACCGGTCACAGGTCGTCGAGGCGGGCCCTGACCCGGTGGTGGTCGGTGAGGGAGCCGGCCAGCGTGTAGCCGAGGGAGCGGTACGCCTCGAAGTCCCATTCGTCGTAGAACTGGTCGCCGGTGGTACGGCGCGGGAAGTCGGCGTGCTCGACGGCGTACTGCTCCAGGTCCCAGTCCAGCGGCCCGGCGAGGACCGCCTTGACGAAGAAGATCTCGGTCTTGTACGGCTTCTCCTCGCCGTCCTCGAGCGGATGCGTGGCGATGCCGTACGCCCACGGGCGGTCGGCGCGCGCCTTGGCGCCGCGGACCATCGGCGACGGGTCGATGTCGATCTCGATGCCGTGGTCCATCCGGGCGGTGGCGATCGCCTCGGCGAGGGCGGTGAACCGGTCCTCGGCGTCGTTCGACGCGTCGATCGCGATCACCTGCGCGGGCTTGCGGCGCAGCGCCTCGACCAGGCCGAGGTTGTCGTAGTGCCCGCCGTCGGTCACGTAGATGCGGCGCTCGTACATCGACGGCGACCCGACCGCCTCGTGCAGCAGCCGGTACGGGCCGGGCTTGTCGATCACGCTGCCGACGTACCGCCGGACCTTGGCGACGACGCCGTGCCGGTCCGGGAACGACGCCTCGGCGTGGTTGTTCCAGTACGGGTTCGGCAACCACACGCCGAGCCGCGCGTTCAGGACGGCGAGCAGCAGGCGGACCGGCCGCGTCCTGGCGTTCACCCGGCCGGTGAGCGGGCTGAACGCGGCGCCACTGATCGCCATCGCCGCCGGCACCGTGACCTCGCGTTTGAGGACGTCGGCCTCGCGCTCGTAGTCGGCCGTCGCGCGGCGGCCGCCGTCCGGCAGCGACCGGTCCCCGACGATGCCGATCTGCTCGGCGTCGAACACGAACGGCACGCAGTCGCGCTGCGTCGGCACGAAGTCCGGGTCGCCGACGTTCGCGACCCCGGCGATGACGAGTTGCGGCCCGCCGTCCAGCGGCTTCGCCCAGTCCGAGTACCGCAGCCGCAGGTGGTAGTCGAGGGCGACCGCGGCGCCGTTGTCCTGCCGCTTCACCAGGAACGCGCGCGACAGCCGCTCGCGGTAGAACGAGTGCAGCGAGGTCCGGTTCGCGTCGGTGAGCACCTTGATCGCCAGCGCAATCACGACCAGCACGAGCGCGACGTCCCAGTCCTGCTGGTACGCCGGATCGGTCGCGTAGCCGCCGGTCCAGCGCAGCAGCACGACGACGGCCGCGAGCACGATGATCGCGCTCCCTGCCCATGGAGCGAGCTTGGTCCGCGCGAACACCAGCAGCCGCGCGCGCAGTCCGGTCGCCGCCTTGCCCTCGACGGTCAGCCCGTTCCAGACCGACTTGCCCAGCCCGATCAGGACGACCACCAGTGCACCGAACGACGCAACACCCTGTCTTGTTGGGTCCACCAACGCCAGCAGGCCCGACGGCAGGCTCGGCTGATCGGCGGAGTCACCGGGGATCTTCCCCAACAGGTACAGGCCTCCCGGCACGCCGAGGAGCAGCACCGCGACCGGTACGCCGTACCGCAGCGTCACGTTGCCGATGGTGGTGAGGATCGTCCGCACGACGTCCGGCATCCGCGCCCAGCGGTCCCAGACCTTCTCGATCAGGAACATCAGCGCGCTCACCGCGAGCAGGAACACCGACATACCGACGAAGAACCAGGAATCGTCCGGCCGCCAGTCGACCTCGGGGCCGGGCGTGATCACGCCCTGGTCGGCGAGGAACCAGCCGAGCACCCACGCGATCGCGCGCAGCGTGATGCCGATCAGCAGCAGGTTCACCACCAGGCCGAACAGCACCGACAGCGCGGCACGGAACATCGCCCGGCCGCCCGACAGGAGGTAGCGCGTCTGCCGGCGCAGACGCGCGAGCTCGGGCGAACCCGGCGAGAACGGGTCGGTGCAGGTACGCCGCAGTACGTGGAACGCTGCCGCCATGTAGCCGCCGCCGCTGACGCCGATCACGGTCGACGCCTTGTCGTAGAAGCCGCGCTCGGACAGCAACTGCAACGCGCCGAGACAGAACGACGCGGAGCGGATCCCGCCGCCGGAGCAGGTGATGACGAGCCGGCCGTCGTCCTTGCCGTCGCGCTGCGGGCGCCGGAACGTCGCGGGCGGCGCCAGCTCCACGCCGTACCACCTCCGCTGGCCGAAGCGGCTCGTCGCGATCAGGCAGACCGCGAGGATCAGGACGCCGGCCACGAACACAGCCCGCATCACCCAGGTGAACCATCCGGTCGACAGGCCGGCGCAGGGGCCCGACCCGAAGTCGTCCCACAGCACCACGTTCTCGGCGATGTCGAGGACGGCGGCGGCGAGGACGGTCCAGGAGCCGACGGCCGCGATCGCCTTCCAGGACTGGCGATTCAGGTACCTGACCTACTTGTACGCCCGGTACGCCGCGTACACGCTCGCCAGGAAGAACGCCGAGTCGACGAGGATCGAGAGCCGGCCGGGAACCTCACAGCCGGCCGCCGCACCGGCCGCCTCGCCGGCCGCGGCGCGCATCGGCAGCTGCACGATCGCCAGCACGACGGCGAGCTGGAGCGTCTTGGTGAAGGTCCGTCGGCGACCGACCTGCTCGATCGTGGCGTCGCCCTTGGTGCCGTCCGATTCCCCGAGCATCGCCCAATCATGCCGGGCTCGGGGTCTAAGCGACCTGCAGGTGCGCCTGGCTGAGGCGGGACGGGACCGTGCCGGCGGCGATGCGCTGGTCGAGGGCGGCGAGTTCGGTGCAGGCGAGGGCGATCGCCTCGGCCTGCGTCCGGCAGTCGGCGTACCAGAAGGGATCGTCCGGCTGCCGGTCGTCGGCGTCGTCGATGTCGGCGTACCAGCGATCGCACCGGTAGTGCACGACCCGCACCTTGAGCTTCATGTGCGGTACGACGCCATACCGCGTCCCGGGGTTCCGGAAGGCCACCTCTCGACGTGCGTCGAATGGCAGCGGACCGTTCGGTCCTCGTGCGAACCGTTTACAACGATGGTAAAGAGACGGTACAACCGAAGGCGAGACCGGTCCGCCCCCCAGGTTTCGAGAGGTGAGTCATGAGATTCGTCCGTGCCGCCGTGATCGCCGTCCTGCTCATCGGTGTCCTCGCGCCGACCGCACCAGCAGCCGAGCTCCAGGAGAACGCGGTGACTTCCCAGACGTTTCGGAATCCGGTGAATCCGTCCGCGGATCCGTCGCTGATGTTCCACAACGGCCGGTACTACGTCGCGACCACCCGCGGCGACCGGATCGGGATCTGGTCGTCGACCAGCCTGGCGACGCTGCTCGTACAGCCTGAGCAGGTGGTGTGGCGCGACTCCGACCCCAGCCGCAACACGCAGATGTGGGCGCCCGCGTTCCGGCACGTCGGCAACCGCTGGTACATCTACTACACGGCCTCCGACGGCGTGGACGCGAACCACCGGATGTACGTGCTCGAGTCCGCCGGCGACGACCCGCTCGGTCCGTACAGCTTCAAGGCGAAGATCGCGGATTTCGGTGAGTACGCGATCGACGGCGAGCCGATCACGGTCAACGGGCAGCAGTACTTCGTGTGGACCGGCCCGGGCCGCGGCCAGGGCGGACCGGCGCAGCTGTACATCGTCCGGATGAGCAACCCGTGGACCGCGACCGGCGGCCGGGTCGCGATCCCGGCGGACGGCGGGTGCACCGAGGTGCGGGAGGGACCGACCCCGCTGTACGGCGCGACGCGCACCTTCCTGACCTACTCGACCTGCGACACCGGAAAGCCGGACTACCAGCTGTGGATGAAGAGCATCGCGAACGGCGCCGACCCGATGGTCGCCGCGAACTGGGTGCAGCACCCAGGCCCGGTGTTCTCCCGCAACGACGAGACCGGTGTGTGGGGTCCCGGGCACCACTCGTTCTTCAAGTCACCGGACGGGACCGAGGACTGGATCGCGTACCACGGCAAGAACACCAGCACCTACACGTACTCGTACCGCACGACGCGCGTCCAGAAGATCACCTGGAACGCCGACGGCACGCCGAACCTCGGCCGGCCGCTCGCCGCGGGCGCGACCCAGAACCTGCCGTCCGGCGACCCAGGTTCGGCGAATTACTGGATCAACGACACCGACGCGGCCGTCAGCTACACCGGCGCGTGGAACTCCGGATCCGGGTGTGGCAACCAGTGCTTCTGGGGCAACGACCACTGGAGCTGGGCGCCGAACGCGACGGCCACGATCCAGTTCACCGGCACCCGCGTTGCCCTGCTGAGCGTCGCGGACACCGGCAACGGCATCGCCGCCATCTCGGTCGACGGCGGCCCCGAGCAGCGCATCGACTACTACAGCTCGATCCGCGTCGGCGAGCAGCTGATGTACATCAGCCCGACTTTGCCGTCCGGCCCGCACACCCTGAAGGTGCGCGTGACCGGCGACAAGAATCCGTCCTCGACGAGCGCGGTCATCAGCCTGGACCGCATCGAGGTCTACTGACACGCTTGGCCCGGTGAACCGTGAAGACCTCCAGCAACTGATCGCGTCCGGCGAGCGGGTCAAGTACCTGTACTTCTGGGGCCACCAGCCGCAGCGCGACGGCAGCATCGGACCGGGCTGCCTGAGCCAGTGGTGGCCGTCGGAGTTCACCGTCGACGGTGTCACTTATGCGAGCGCCGAGCATTACATGATGGCCGCGAAGGCGAGGCTGTTCGGGGATGTCGCGGCGGTGGACCGGATCCTGGCGGCGCGGACGCCGGCCGAGGCGAAGAACCTCGGGCGTGAAGTACGCGGGTTCGACGACGATGCGTGGGCGGCGGCGCGGTTCGGGATCGTCGTCGACGGCAGTACGGCGAAGTTCGGGCAGGACCCGGCACTGCGTTCGTACCTGGTCGGCAGCGGTCAGCGGGTGCTGGTGGAAGCCAGTCCGCTGGACCGGGTGTGGGGCATCGGGCTGGCCGCCGACGACCCGCGAGCGGCGGACCCCGCCGGGTGGCGGGGTCTCAACCTGCTCGGGTTCGCGTTGATGGAGGCGCGGGCCGCGCTCAGTGGAACGTCTTGACGACCGTGCGGCCGTTGACGAGGAGGAGGTGGCCGTCGTCTCGGAGTTGCAGGACGTTGCCGGCGCGGCGGGACTCGTACCACCAGGTGATGTCGCCATCTTTGTTGACCGCGTAGAACGTGCCGTTCGGGCCGACCCAGGCGCGCGACTCCGGCGCGCCCTTGTCGCCGATGCTCCACAGGACGGTGGTGCCGTTCTTCAGCAGCCTCAGATTGCCGGTGGTCGTGAACTTGAGCGTGTAGACCCGGTTGACGGAGTACATGATCACCTCGCGTCCGGCCGGGTCCGGCGCGCGCAGGTTGCTCTGCGGCATCAGCGTGCCGACCACCATGTGCCGGTTCCAGTTCGCCTTGCCACGGGTGTTGTAGATCGCCAAGTTCCCGGTGTCCGGCAGCACCAGCTTGGCGCCGACGCTCTTGATGCTCATCCACCAGACCTTCGTCCGGCCGTAGATCACCTGCAGCGTCCCGTCGGTCCCCATCACCAGCACGGAACCGGGGCGCCAGGTCCCCGACGTCCACAGCGGCAGTGAGACTCCGCGCTGGAACAGTTTCGCGTCTCCGGACGAGTGCATGATGAGCGTGAAGACTCCGCTGCGCGAGCGAATGTACTGCCCGGGCAGCAATTTCTGTCCCGGCAGCAGCGTGTCCGAGACCGCCAACGTCTTCGCCTCGGCCGGTGTGCTGCCCACCAGCACGGCCCCGCCCAACAGTGCCCCGACGGCCAGCATCCCCGCCACGAGTCGACGTACCATCCCCGCCCCCTTGCGTTTGTGAGTGCTCAGTGTCCTGGCTGAGGAGGTCAACCCTTCAGCCCGGAGGCGAATCCGCGGATCACGTAGCGCTGCAGGACAAGGAAGAGCAACAGGATCGGGAGCGCCGCGAGTACCAGTCCGGCGGCGACCAGGCCGTAGTCGGACGTGTATTCGTTGACGAAAGCGAACACCCGGACCGGGACCGTCTCCCGGCCGGACCCGCCGAGGTACAGCAGCGGGGTGAAGAAGTCGTTCCAGATGTGGACGGCGTTGAGGATGAGGACGGTGCCCGTGATTGGCCGCAGCAGCGGGAAGATCACGTGCGCGAACGCCTGCAGGTGCGACGCGCCGTCGATCAGCGCCGCGTTCGTGTAGTCGGCCGGCAACGAGCGGATGAACCCGGTGTAGAGGAACACCGTGAACGGCAGCTGGATCCCTGTGTAGAACAGGATCATTCCCTGGTACGTGCCGAGCAGCCCCAGGTCGTTGACGAGCTGGTAGAGCGGGATCATCCCGAGCTGGAACGGCAGGATGATGCCGACCAGGAACAGGATGTAGAGCGTGTAGCTCAGGCGCGTCGCCGTACGGGCCAGGAAGTACGCCGCCAGCGAGCCGAGCACGATGAGGACGAGCACACTGCTCACCGTGATCAGCGTGCTGTTCAGCAGCGCGGAGCCGAGGGACGCCGACTGCCACGCCTCGCCGAAGCTCCCGACCGTCGGCGGATCCGGCAACGACAGCGGCTTGTTGGCGATCTGGCCGGGATCCTTGAAGGCCAGCGTCACCAGGGCGTACACGGGGAACAAGAAGGCGACGGCAGCCGCCACCATGACAACTTCCAGGACGAACGTGCGGGGCTTGTACTTCATGCCGTCGTCTCCCTCGAGCGCAGGTACCCGATCTGGATGAAGGACACCGCCGCGACGAAGATCGCCAGCACCAGGGCGACCGCGGTGCTGTAGCCGAACTTCCCGAAGACGAAGGCCTGCTTGTACAGGACCGTCGACAGCGTGTCGGTCGCGTACCCCGGGCCGCCGTTGGTCATCGCGATGATCTGGGTGAACAGCGTCAGGCCGCCGACCGTGGACAGCATCAGGTTGATCGTCACGGCCGGTGCGAGCAGCGGCCAGGTGATGTGCCGGAACCGGGCAACGGTGCCCGCACCGTCGACCATCGCGGACTCGTGCAGCTCGGCCGGCACCCCTTCCAGGCCGGCCAGGAAGATCACCATCGAGTACCCGGCGCACTGCCAGATCACGGTGAACGCGACCGACCACAAGGCGATCGACGGATTGCCCAGCCAGTCCTGCCGCAGACCGCCGAGACCGATCGCACCGAGCGCCGCGTTCAACCCGGCGTCCGGCGCCGGGTTGTACACGTACTTCCACAGGAACGACACCATCACCGGGCTGACCACGACGGGCGCGAAGAAGATCACCCGCAGCACCATCCGGCTCTTGATGCCGGTATGGACGCCGAGCGCGAGCAGCAGCCCGATCCCGTTCTGGACGACGACGATCGCGACCGTGAGCAGCAAGGTGTTGCGCAACGCGCCGAGCGCCTGGTCGTCGTGGAACAACTGCTGGAAGTTGTCCAGCCCGACGAACGACCGCTGCGCCCCCACCCCGGACCAATCCGTGAACGCGGACCCGGCCCCGGAAAACGCCGGATACAGGACCACGAGCGCATACACCAGCAACGCCGGCACCGCGAACAACCACGGAGGCCCGAGCCGCCCACCGCGCCGCCACGGAGTCCTGACTGCGTCCCGGCGTACCGCCTGAGCTGTGACCGTCACGCGCTCTTCCGATACGCCTCGTCCATCTTCTTCAGGGCGGCGGGGACCGTGGTCTTGCCGCCGAGGAGTTCCTGGACGACGGCGAAGTGGGTCGGTTGTACTTCGGCGTTCGGCCAGCGCTGGTCCATGAACGGGACCGCCTTGTTGTCCTTCAGGTACGGCAGGAACGGCTTCAGCACCGGGTCGACCTTCGCGTCGCCCTCGGAGTAGAGCGGGACGCAGGCGACGGCCTCGGCCCACGCGTTGACGACGTCCGGCTGACCGCAGTACTCGACGAACTTCTTGGCCTGCTCGGCGTGCTTGCTCTTCACGTTGATCCCGATGCCGACCACGACGCCGCCGGGGATCCAGTTGTCGGCGGCCACGTCGGTGGCCGGGAACGGGAACATGCCGAGGTCGTCCGGGGTCGGCGACGCCTGCCGGAAGGCCTGCAGCACCGCCGACACCTGCACCGCCATCGCGGCCTTGCCGGTGCCGACCATCGAGGTGGCCTGCTCGTACGTCGTCCCGTTCGGGTTGTCGTTGAAGAAGCCCTTCTTCTGCAGCTCGAGGTACTTGTCCATCGCGTCCGCCCAGCCGGAGTCGACGAAGGACGCGTTGCCGGCGATCATCTTGTCGTCGAAGTCCGGGGTCTTCGCGTACACCGTCCCCGGGACGAGCGCGTAGTCGATGAGCTGCGTGACCCATGGGGTCTGGGCGCCGAGCGCGATCGGCACGATGCCCTTCTTCTTCAGCTTGTCGCAGGCCGACAGCAGTTCCGACCAGGTCGTCGGCACCTCGACGCCGGCGGTCGCGAACGCCTTCTTGTTGTAGATCGCGCCGAGCACGCTGGTGCCGGGCGAGAAGATGAACGTCTTGCCGTCGTTCTGGAACGCGCCCTTGAAACCTGTCGGGATCTTCTGCGTCCAGGACTGGCTGCTGAGATCGGTCAGCAGGTTCGCCTTGCTGAGCTGCGCCATCGACATCGCGCTGCCGTTGCCGGGGTAGACGGCGTGCAGGTCGGGCGCGTTGCCGGCCGCGAGCTGCGCGCGGAGCGCGGTCTGCAGCTGGTCGGCCGGGGAGAACGACAGGTTGAAGTCGAAGCCGGAGTTCGCCTTCTTGAAGTCGTCCAGGGCCTTGCGCAGGCCGGCCTCCTGGCTGCCCGCGCCGATCACCTTGAGGGTGCCGCCGGACGCGGAGCTGCCGTTGCCGCCACCGCAGGCCGACAGGGCGCCGGCCAGCGTCGCACCGCCGGCGAGTTGCAGGAGCCGCCGGCGACTGACGGACCGATCGAATGCCATGGGTTCCTCCTGAGCGCCGAAGTACCGGCCAAGAATGTGAAGTAACCGAAAAATCGTGTTACTTTTGTCACGCGGGACGCTACGTACGGCCCGGGAGGGTGTCAAGACCTCGTTGAAAGGATTCAGTCGGGATCGGTGTGAAAAGGCCTCCACCGGCGTTTTGGGCGGGTGCCTGCCTCGCCTGAGAAGATGGGCGACGTGTCCGTGACCGCCTCCCCGTATCCGGCGCGTACGACGTCGTTCGTACCGCCGGCGCCGACCTGTGGCCGGGTGCGGGCGTGAGACGAGTCCTCCTGGCCGGCCTGCTGTTGCTGGCCCTGGCGCTCGGCGCCGGCGGTGGCTACTACGCGGGCGACTACCTCGACGCCCCGGAGCCGACGGCGTCCGGCACCGCCGCGCCGCTCGGCGACATCTCCCCGTCCCCCACTCCGTCACCCACCGAGCCCTCGCTCCCGGTGAAGACACCGATGCCGAACAACGAGGAGCCCCTCGAGACCGGGCTGAACTACGACGAACGCACGTTCTCGGTGACCGCGAAGGACGGGCAGTCCGTCAGGCTCTCGCTCGAGATACCGCAGGGCTGGCGGCTGACCAGGGATCCGAAGCACACCGACCAGGTCAGGTATGTGGAGAAGGTCGAGCAACGCGGCGTGCGGGTCCAGGCGGACGAGCCGGCCGAGGAAACCCCCGAGGCCGAGATGTCGCAGCTCATCGTCGACCTCAAGAAGAGTCAGCCGCCGGAGAACGACGTCCGTATCCTCAACCACACGACGGAGGTGGTCACCGGCGACGACGGTGAACCCCGTTCGGTCGCGACGCTGGTCTACAGCTACATCCCGGGCAAGACGCTCTGGTACGTGATGGTCCGTTGGATCGCCGTGAACGGTGACAAAACCAACGTGGAGATGAGCGTCACCGGTCTTCCGCAGGACGCCGACGCCCTGCACGAGATCCTGGAGAAGGCCACCACGTCGGTCGGCGAGGTCGGCTGACCCCTTTTCACGGAATCGTTACGCAGCTGGTGCAACCTCTCCGGGGGCTCAGGTGTCTTCTGTTAGTAGGTCTGGGGAGGTGAGGACGTGGCGAGAACGGTGACCCGGCGGGCGATGCTCGGCGCCGGCCTGCTGACGCTGGCGGGGGTCGGCGGCGCGGGCGGGTACGGCGTCGGCCTGTTCCTCACCCAGGAACCCAGCCTCGCCGGCACCGCGGCCCCGCTCGCGGTCGGCGCCGTACCGAGCTCGAGTTCGTCGACACCGACGCCGACGCCCACCGGCCCGCCGCGCAAGGTCACGTACGACGACTCGCCGGCGCTGCAGGCCGACGACCTGCGGTACGCGACCCGGAACTTCACGGTCACCGACATGTTCCGGTCCCGGATCTCGGTGCGGGTGCCGTCGGACTGGGTGTACACGAAGCAGACTCCGCCGAAGAGTGGGCGGTTCACCGACCGGACCAAGAAGCGCTGGATCCGGGTCGAGGCCGGCTTCACGATCACCCGGCCGCCCGCGGACTCCCTCGCCGCCCGGCTGAAGCAGCTCGCGGCGATCTCGAAGGACCAGATGGTGACGGTCCTGTCGCAGGAGGTGGAAGCGAACTTCGCCACGCTCGCCTACACCTACGTGCCGGACGAGGAGCTCTCCCCGGAGGGCATCCTGCGGTACGTCATCGTGCGATGGGTTGCCGATGACAGCGGCAACTGTGCCGTCGAGATGAGTTCGACCGGGCTCCCGCAGGACAAGGACGCGCTGCTGGACGTGCTGGACCACGCGGCGGACAGCGTCGAGCGGCGCGACAGCCCGCTCGGGTGAGTCAGAGCAGTCCGGCCAGCGCTTCTCGGCCGGGCTCAGTCAGGTCGACGGCTCGTTGGCCCTGGCGACGGCGGAGCCAGCCGCGGGCGAGGAAGGCTTCAGTGACAGCAGAGCCCAGCTGACCTGCCAGGTGGTGGCGTTGTTCGCTCCAGTCGACGCAGAAACGCAGGAGCGGGCGGCGGGTCGGCTGAGCTCTGAGGTCGACGCCTAGGTCGGCGAAGACCTCAGCAGCCTTTGGCCCTAGGGCGTAGGGACCGTCGGGCAGTTGCTGGGCCAGAGGGTCGTCCGGTCGGCGCTCGGCCCCCTTACCGCCGTCGGTACGTCGGAGGGCGTCTCGGCGTACCAGCCCTTCCAGAAGGGCTACGCCGAGGCGGCCGGCCAGGTGGTCGTAGCAGGTGCGTGCTTCGCGCAGGGCTGCGGCACGGCTGCTCTGGCGGAGCGACGTGATGGGCTGGGGCTTGGCAATACGTGCCAGGGCTTCAACAGCCGCGGCGACCTCCGGACCGGCCAACTTGTAGTACCTGTGCCGTCCGGACCGCTCGACCGTGACCAGACCGCCGTCCAGCAGCTTGTGCAGATGGGCACTCACGGTCTGCGGTGAAACACCGGCCTCGGAAGCAAGCAGCGAGGCCGGCAGCGCGCGGCCGTCCGCGAGCGCCATCAGTACCTTCGCCCGCGCTGGTTCCGCCATCAGCCCGGCGGCGCGGGCCACATCGGCGTCTCCGTCCATACCTCCCATGCTCACACCGGCACACTTCGACACAACCCGAAGTGTTCCGGTGGAACCGTGGAAGGCATGCTTCTGGCCTTGCTGTGCGTAGGAATCTTCCTGGTCCAGCTCGACGTCACCGTGGTCAACGTGGCGCTGCCGACGATCCGGACCGATCTCCAGACCGGTGTAGCGGGACAGCAGTGGGTCGTGAGCGGCTACATGATCGTGCTGGCTGCACTGCTGCTCGTCTGTGGCGCTTGGGGTGACCGAATCGGCCACCGACGTACCGTGCTGGCTGGGCTGGCCGTCTTCGGCGGGGCCTCGCTGGCCTGCGGTGCGGCACCCAACATCGAGCTCCTGGTCGCAGCACGAGCGCTCCAGGGCGTCGGCGCCGCCCTACTGCTGCCGAGCACGCTGGCCGTCATCTCCGATCAGTACGCCGACCGGGCCGCAAAGGCGCGGGCTGTCGGGATCTGGGCGGGCGCGGGCGCATTGGCGCTCGTCGCCGGCCCGCTGTGCGGCGGCGTACTGGTAGGCGGGCTGGGGTGGCGCGCGGTGTTCCTGATCAACCTGCCGATCATCACGATCGCGCTGCCCGTGGCCTGGAGGATCGTGCCGCGGCAGCAGACGGCCCGGCCGGAGACCAGACGCCGGCTGCGGATCGGCGTGGACTTCGTCGGCGCCAACGTGGTGGCCGGCCTGATGAATCTGGTCGGTCTGGGCACGCTGCTCGCCTTGACGCTCTACCTGCAGGAGTTCCTGCAGCACGACGCTCTGCGCGCCGGACTGGAGCTGCTCCCGGTTCTGCTGCCGCTGGCGGTGCTGGGGCCGGTGTCGGGTCGAATCACCGGTCGCTTTGGTCCGCGGCTCCCGATGTCGTTCGGCCTGGCGCTGGGAGCGATCGGGTCGTTCTGCCTACTCGCCGTAGGTCCCGGCAGCGGCTACACGGCGGTCCTGCCGGTTGAGCTGTGTCTGGGCATCGGCATGGGCTTCCTGACGGCGGCTGTTGTCAACGCAGCGGTCGCTGCACTACCGCCGGAGCGCGCCGGTCTGGCCGGCGGCGTCAACAACACAGCACGGCAAGGCGTTGGTGCGCTGGGCATAGCGCTTTACAGCACTGTCCTTGGCCACTCCGCCGCGTTCACAAGTGGGCTGCATGTCCTGGGCTGGCTGGGCGGCACGTTCTGGCTACTGGGCCTGGGAATCACTTGGCTCACAGTGGAGTAGACCCGAGGGCCGGCCCGGCGCGATTCCGAGCGACCACTACGGCCTAGCTGCCGACCTCGAGGAACGGTAGTAGCCACGCGAGGGTCTCGTCCGGAGCCTCTTCAGGGAGGAAGTGGCCGGCGTCGACAGGTCCGCCGGTCACGTCGTCCGCCCAGTCGCGCCAGATGTCGAGCGGGTCGCCGTACCAACGGCCCACCGCGCCCTCCTGCTCCCACAGGACCAGCGTCGGGCACCTGATGCGACGAACGCCTCGGGCGCTCCGCCGATCAGGGTCTCCGCGATGGGAGCCGTCATGAACGACCAGACCCAGTACGCGAGCGCGAAGTCCTTGTCGGCGCGGTCGAAGGCGTCTCCGGTCGGTACGACGTCCAGTACGCCGAGCTTGGTGACGACCTCGGGGTGGTCGAGCGCCGTCCGGTACGCGCAGCGGGCGCCGCGGTCGTGGCCGACGAGCGCGAAGTCGCCGTACCCCAACTCTTTCATCGCCTCGACCTGGTGCCTGCCGAGCTCGCGCATCGACTGGTCACCGGAGGAGGTGCTGTCCCCGAAACCGCTGAGGTCGGTGGCGACCACCGTGAACTCGCGGGCCAGGATCGGCGCGACCCGGTGCCACATGACGTGTGTCTCCGGGAAGCCGTGCAGCAGCAGGAGCGGCGGACCGGCACCACCCCGGCGTCCGTGGATCGTTGCTCCGGACACCGGTACGTCGAACTCGTCGAACTCGTGGAAGCCTTCGATCACACGACAGGACGTACCCAGATCCTTGACGTGTCAGTCGACCGGCCAGATGGTGCGGAAGATCTGGGAGCGCAGGCGGTAGAACCTGCGGCGGGCGGACTGCAGCAGTGCCGGCGACGGCCGGAGCCGCTCGGTCGGAAAACGCATGGAGACTTCCTAGGGGGTGTACTGCACCGAATCGGCGATCTCGGTGGCCCGGTACGGCTCCGATCCAGGCACGACGACCTGGACCAGGAGCGAGCCGCCGTCCCCGTGATCGACGACTCGTTGGAGCAGCACGATATCCGCACCGAAGCAATCGCCGGAAACCCGGTCCGTGACCGTCTTCCCACCGACCGTGTGCGGGACGGCAGTGCCGGCGTTGCCGCACTGCTTGCCTTCAGGGACCGCCAGCTTCACGTTCGACACCCCGATGAAGACGCCGGGCGTCCTCCCGGACCAGTCGGCGTCCTGACTCACCCGGAAGGCCGGAGTGCCGCCGGTGCCGCCCGGCGCCGTCCAGACCGACCGGGCCATCGACCGGGCCCAGGTCTCCGGCAGCCGAACCGAGAACTGGTCCTGCGAGACGACGACCATCTTGCGGCCCGAGAGGTACCAGTGTCCCGCGTACCCGGCGCCGCCGCCGAGCAGCAGTGCAAGCACCGCGGCGACCACCCACCGGCCACGCCGGCGTCTCCGGGGGGCCGAAGCGACACCGACGGCGGCAGTCTCGGCCTCCGCGGCGCTGTCCGCCGGGCCGGTGCCCGTCTGCACGGTCTCCGCCCGGGCGCCCTCCGCTGCCACGGAACTCGCCGCCGCGACGGTCTCCGCGTCGGCTGTCTCCGATGGGTCGGCGGTCTCCGACGGGTCGGCGGGCTTCACGATCGTCGGCTGGTTCTCGTCGCTGAGCGCAGTCTTCGCGTCCAGGTCGTCCGACGCGATCGTCACCGTCTCGCGGGTCGCCAGCGGGAAGTCGCGGGTGGTCTCGTCGAGCGCGCCGACGAGCTGCTTGGTGAACGTCTGGACGTCCGGCCAGCGCTTCTCCCGGTCCGGGTCGAGCGCGCGGACGATCGCCGCGTCGACCTGTCCCGGCAGCTCGAACCCGAGCGAGCTCGGCGGCGGCGCCACCTTCACCCGGCTGGCGGCGCCCAGCCCGTCGACCTGGTGCGGAGACCGCCCGGTGAGGGCGGCGTACGCGACCGCGCCCAGCGAGTACTGGTCGGCGCGCTGGTCCAGCCGCTCCCCCAGCGCCTGCTCAGGGGCGACGTACGACGGGGTGCCGCCGGGCATCGTGATCCGGGACACCTCGTCGAGGGACTTGCCGAGGCCGAGGTCGGACAGCACCGCCCGCTCGCCGTCGTCGGTGCTGCGGAACAGGACGTTCGCCGGTTTCACGTCGCGGTGCAGCAGGCCGCGCCGGTGCAGCGCCTGCAGGCCGCGGCCGACCTGGACGACCACGTCGACGGCGTCGGCCAGCGGGAGGGGCTCCTTCTTCAGCCGGTCGGCCAGGGTGCCGCGGTCGGCGTACGTGAGCACCAGGAACGGCCGGCCGTCCTCGAGCTCGCCGACGTCGTGGACCTGGACGACGTGCTCGGACTCGACGCGGCGCAGGAACCGGCCCTCCTCGAGGAACCGCCGCCGGACCGAATCGTCGTGCCCCCAGTTGTCGGCGAGCACCTTGATCGCCACCTCGGCGTCCAGCTGCTCGTCGTGAGCCAGCCACACCGTCGCGAAACCACCCGAGCCAAGGCGTCGGCGCACGACGTAGCGACCGAGTCTGGTTGGGACCCCCATACAGGGCATTATGGGTCATTGGAGTGTCCCTACCGGGGCCGATCGAGAAGCAAAGGCGCAGATGAGCGAGAGCACCAGTCCGACCGACGACCTTGCCACCCTCGCGGAGCAGGCCCAGGCGGGCGACAAGAACGCGATGGACGACCTGCTGCGGCAGGTGTATCCGCGCGTCCTGCGGATCTGCCGCTCCGTCCTGCCGTACTCCGCGGACGCGGAGGACGCCGCCCAGGAGGCGCTGCTGAACATCGCGACCAAGATCGGCACGTACTCCGGCCGCAGCAGCTTCTCGACCTGGGTCCACTCGGTCGCGGCGAACTCCGCCCGCTCGACGTACCGCAAGCTGAAGCGCACCGCCCAGGCCGCGCACAACCCCGAGACCATGGAGAAGCCGGACCCGCGCACCACGAGCGTGATCGCCGGCACCCGCCTGGACCTCCTGGAGGCGCTGGAGACCCTCGAGCGCGACCGACCGCAGATGGTGACCCCACTGGTACTGCGTGACGTCTACGGCCTGTCGTACGAGGAGATCGCCGCCGAGGTCGGCGCCCCGCTCGGCACCGTCAAGTCCCGCATCCACGACGCCCGCGAGGTCGTCCGCCCCCTCCTGCGCCCCAAGGACTGAAATCGGGGCCTCCCTTTCGGCGGGCTGGTGTGCTCAGATGGGGAACATGAAGAAGCTCATCAACGACCCTGCTGATGTCGTGAGTGAGGCGCTGCGCGGAATGGCGGCAGCGCACCCGGACCGCCTGCGGGTGGACCTCGAGAACCGGATCGTCTACCGCAAGGACGCGCCGAGATCCGGCAAAGTCGGGCTGATCTCCGGCGGCGGGTCGGGGCACGAGCCGATGCACGGCGGCTTCGTCGGGCTCGGGATGCTGGACGCGGCCTGCGCCGGCGAGGTGTTCACGTCCCCGGTCCCGGACCAGATGATGGCCGCGACCAAGGCGGTCGACGCCGGCGCCGGCGTGTTGCACATCGTGAAGAACTACACCGGCGACGTGATGAACTTCGAGATGGCCGCCGAACTGGCCGCCGCCGACGCCGGCACCGAGGTGCTGTCGGTGGTCACCAACGACGACGTCGCCGTCCAGGACAGCCTGTACACGGCCGGCCGGCGCGGCGTCGGTGTGACCGTGCTGCTGGAGAAGATCGTCGGCGCGGCCGCCGAGGAAGGCCGCCCGCTGCAGGACGTCGCGGACCTCGCCAAGCGCGTCAACGACAACGGCCGCAGCATGGGGATGGCGTTGACGTCGTGCACCGTCCCGGCCGCCGGCAAGCCCACGTTCGACCTGGCCGAGAACGAGATGGAAGTCGGCATCGGCATCCACGGCGAGCCCGGCCGGCAGCGGCTGCCGCTGGCTCCGGCCCGCGAGATCGCCGAACTGCTGGTCGACCCGGTCGTCTCCGACCTGCCCTACCAGCAGGGCGATTCGGTGATCGCGTTCATGAACGGCATGGGCGGCACGCCACTGATCGAGCTGTACCTGATGTACAACGAGGTCGCCCAGCTCCTCGACCGGGCCGGCATCACCGTCGCCCGCTCCCTCGTCGGCAACTACATCACCTCCCTGGAGATGGCCGGCTGCTCGGTGACGCTCCTGAAGGCGGACGACGAACTGGTACGTCTCTGGGACGCCCCGGTGAACACCCCCGGCCTACGCTGGGGCGCGTGAGCATGGGAGTCGATTCCTTCGTCAACTGGCTGCGTGACAGTGCGGGGGTGCTGCACGAGAACGCGGCGTATTTGACCGAGCTGGACGCCGCGATCGGGGACGCCGATCACGGGATCAACATGGATCGTGGGTTCACGGCGATCGGCGAGTTGCTGGACGGTACGGAGTTCGGGTCGGCGGACGAGGTGCTGAAGAAGGCCGGGATGACGCTGGTCAGCAAGGTCGGCGGGGCGAGCGGGCCGTTGTACGGGACGTTCTTCCTGCGGTTCGGGACCGCGCTGGCCGGTGCCGACCTGACGCCGGAGACGATCGGCAAGGCGCTGCACGCCGGGGTCGAGGGGGTGCTCGCGCGCGGCAAGCCGGAGCTCGGCGACAAGACCATGTACGACGCCTGGGCGCCGGCGCTGGAGGCGTACGACGGCGCGGTCGCGGGCGGAGCGGATCTCGGTACGGCGCTGACCGCGGCGGCCGAGGCGGCCGCGAAGGGGCGGGACGCGACGATCCCGCTGGTCGCGCGGAAGGGCCGCGCGAGCTACCTGGGCGAACGCAGCGCCGGTCATCAGGACCCCGGCGCGACCAGTACGACGCTGATCTTGGAGTCCGCGGCCCGCACGCTGTCATGATCGGGATCGTGGTGGTGTCGCACAGCCGTGCGCTGGCCGACGCGGCGGTCGGGCTCGCCGCGGAGATGGTTGCCGAGGACAAGCGTCCGGTGATCGCGGTGGCGGCGGGGCTGGATGCGACGACGTTCGGGACCGACGCGATGGCGGTGTCCGAGGCGATCGGCGCCGCCGACAGCGCGGACGGCATCCTCGTGCTGCTCGATCTGGGCAGCGCGGTGCTGAGCGCGGAGATGGCGCTGGAGTTCGTCGATCCGGAGGTGGCCGCGCGGGTGCGGCTGACGAGCGCTCCGCTGGTCGAGGGCCTGGTCGCCGCGGTGGTCACGGCGTCGACCGGTGCCTCGCTCGACGCTGTCGCGGCCGAAGCGGCGCGCGGTCTGGCGGGCAAACAGGACCACCTCGGCGATGCCCAGGCCGTCGAGGCCACACCTGTTGCCGAGGCCGATCGCACCGTGGAAGTCCTGGTGGGCAACGAGCACGGGCTGCACGCGCGGCCTGCTGCTCGGCTGGTCGGGCTGGTGAACGGGTTCGACGCCGCGGTCACGCTCACCGATCTGGACACCGGCCGTGGACCGGTGGATGCGGGCAGTTTGAGCATGGTCGCGACGCTGAACGCCCAGCAGGGGCACCGGTTGCGGGTCGGCGCGAGCGGTCCCGAGGCCGCCGCGGCGCTGGCCGCGATCGAGCAGCTGGCGAAACAGAACTTCGGCGACGAACCGGCCGCTTCGGCGAGTATGCCGGTCCCGGCAGCTGCGTCTGCCGGCGGGTCCGGGCTGGATGTGGCGATCGGTCCCGCCGTACTGGCCGGCGACGCGGTGGACCTGGACGGATACGTTGCCGGTGACAACGAGCCCGGACGGCTGGAGGACGCGCTCCGGACCGCGGCCGACGACCTTCAGGTCCTCCGGGACGGCAGCGCGGAACACGGTGGGATCTTCGAGGCGCATCTCGCACTGCTGACCGATCGCAAGGTGCTCGACGCTGTGCGTACGGCGATCTCGGGCGGCGAGTCCGCGCCGATCGCCTGGAAGCAGGTGTACGACGAGCTGGCGTCCACCTTCGAGGCCCTCGACGACGCGTACCAGCGGGAACGGGCGCAGGACGTCCGCGCGGTGCGGGACCGAGTTCTGCGTGCGTTGACCGGGACCACGACGGAGGAAGCCCCGGCCGACGGCATCCTCGTCGTACCGGAGCTGGACGCGGCGACCGCGGCCACGCTGGACGCCACCCGAATCGCCGGGATCGCCGTACGGGCAGCGGGTACGACGGGACACGGGGTGATCGTGGCCCGGTCGCGCGGGATCCCGTTGATCACCGGGATCGGGGACGTCGCGGTGCCGGCCGGGACGACGGTCGCGTTCGACGCGCGGACGGGGTCGTTCGAGATCGCGCCGGACGAGCAGGCCGTACGCGCGACCATCGCGGAGCGGGTCTCCGAGCGGCGCCGGGCACTCGAGGAGGCGGACCGGCCGGCAGTCACCCGGGACGGCAGGACGATCGACGTCCTGGTGAACGTGGGTGTCCTGCAGGACGCCGTGGACGTGCGCGGCGCGGACGGTTCCGGGCTGGTGCGGACCGAGGTGCTGTTCGGGGATCGCCGGACCGCGCCGACCGTCGACGAGCAGACCGAGGCGTTCCGGGCGATCGCGCGGGCGCTGGGCGGGAAGCCGATCACGATCCGCACCTGGGACGTCGGCGGCGACAAACCGCTCCCGTTCCTGCCGCAGGCCGCGGAGGCGAACCCGTTCCTCGGCGAGCGCGGTCTGCGGGTGTTCCGTCATCGCCCCGACCTGCTGCGCGACCAACTCGAAGCGGTCCGGCGTACGGCGGCCGAGACGCCGGTGCACGTGATGTTCCCGATGGTAACGACGGCCGACGAGGTCGACTGGGCGCTGGAGGAACTCGGCCCGCGGGACGGTCTCGAGGTCGGCATCATGGTCGAGGTCCCCGCGGCCGCGCTCCGGGTCGCGACGCTCGCCCGGGATCTCGACTTCGTCAGCATCGGCACCAACGACCTCACGCAGTACACGACCGCGGCCGACCGCACCAACGCCGCGGTCGCCCCGCTCGCCGACGGCCTCGATCCCGCCGTACTCCAGCTGATCGACCATGTCGCCCGCACCGCCGGGGTTCGTGTCGCTGTCTGCGGCGACCTGGCCAGCGACTCCCAGTCCGCCGTACTGCTCGCTGCCCTCGGCGTGGCAGAGCTGAGCGCCGTCGGACCCCAGGTGCCGCTGGTCAAAGCCCGGCTACGGCAGGCCGACCTCGGACTGATCGACACTGCCGCTGTGCTGGCGGCTCGGGACGCCGCTCAGGTGCGCGGCTTGCTGTAGTAGCGCAACTCGACCAGGTTGAAGCCGGGGGTGCGCTCCGGCTTCGCAGGAAGCCTGTAGGACTCTCCCGGCTCCAGGTAGGTCACGTCAGGGTGCTGCAGGTCCAAGTCGACGACCAGGGCCGGGTACGGGCCCGTGTGCCAGGTGTAGGACTCGCCGGCCTCAGGGGTGACGTGCTGCACGCGGACGTCGTCCTCGTCGACGACGACCTTGGTCGGGATCTCCCCGGCCTGCTCGAAGCCTGCCTCGGCGGTGTCGACCCCGAAGTGCGGGTCACCCGACGCCTCCTCGCCGAGGTCGAGCACCTCGATCAGGCGGTTCAGGTACAGCGCGTCGCCGTCGTTGGTCAGCATGTGCACCGGGGAGACCGGACGGTAGACCGATCCGCCGACCGTCTCGCTCAGGTGCCGTGCCGGGCTGCCGTCCAGCCAGTCCATGTGGCAGGGCGACGTCGACAGGCACAGGACGACGTACGGGTTGTGGTGCAGGTGCCAGCCCTGGGCCTCACCGGGCTCCAGGGACACCTCCCACACGCGGACGCGTGAGTTCTTCAGCAGCACGCGGGTCCCGATCTCACCGAGAACGACCTCGGTGCCGTCAGGGGCGGTGACAGTAGTACCGGCGGTCATGCCTTCTCCTCAATTGGTCGTTCCATCGCGACACCGGCGAGCATGGTGCCGTCCGGCATCGGCAGCTGGGCGGACTCCACCTCGGTGAAGCCGAAAGCCTTGTAGAGCGGTACGCCGGGCAGCGTCGACATCAGTGCGAGTCTGGTGAACCCTTCCGCGCGGGCCGCGTCGTTGCAGGCGGTCAGGATCGCCCGGCCGAGCCCACGCCGCGTCCAGTCCGCCCGGACGAACATCGCCCGGATGCGGGCCGGTTCGGTCGCTGGGTCGAGCAGCCGCTCGTCCGCTCCCGCCGTACTCGCGTTGAACAGCTTGTTGCGCCGGCTCCACCCGCCACAAGCGACGACCTCACCGTCCGCCTCCAGCACGTAGTAGGTGCCGTCGTCGATCAGTGCCGTATCCAGCGTGGTGATGTGCTCGGCCGCACTGGCTGTCTGCTGCGCGTCGTAGTACGCCGGGAACTGCGTCTCCACCGCGGCCCGCGCCAACTCAGCCACCGCAGGCCCGTCCGCCACCACCGCCAACCGCAACACAGCCTCCACGCCCACAGGCTAGTTCACGACTTCGGGCCACCACGACGAAGACGGGTCACTCGCGGAATCGTCGTCCGCGGTACGTCCAGGCGATCTTCGCGCCGACCAGGAGCAGGAAGAGCAGCACCGTGACGGCGCTTGCGCCGGACGTCAGAGCGTGGCCCAGGATGATCGCGATCACGACGACCACGGGCAGCGCGATCCAGAGGATCGTCGCCCAGTTGGGAGGCTGCGTCCCCGGCGGCGGCTGGTACGGGGCAGCCAGCGTGGGCAGCGGCAGGCCCTCGAAGACCGGGTCGAGGTCCGACCGGATCCGCGCGGCGTACAGCAGATCCGTCCGCCGGTCGAGCTCCGCCTGGTCGATCCGGCCGGCGGCGAACTGGTCCGCCAAGGCGGTCGTGCACACGGACCGGTCGTCGTCGGACAGCCGTAGCTTCTCCAGCGGCGTCCCCGGCGGCTGCGGCGGCCGGACGACCTGGACGGCCATCGAGCCGAACACCTTGGCCATGGTCTTGAGCGGCGACTCGACCAGGTCCTCCATGAGCTTCAGCCGGCCGGCCCCGGCCTTGGTCAGCTCGTAGTCCGGCGGGCCGGAGTCCTGCGGGCGCTTGGCGACGAACGTGCCCGTGATCAGGTCGTTCAGCGCGGCCTGCACCCGCCCGTCGCTCGCGCCGGTACGGCGGACCAGCTCCGCGCGGCTCAACGGCGCGAACCGCAGCTGCTCCAGAAGCGCGTGCTCCAGCGCCGGGTCGTTCTCCACAGATCCCCCCTCGACTGCCCCGCCTCATTGTCGCAGGCACACGCGGTCATCGAACCCACACGGAAAGCTGCAGGAAGCTGCAATCTCGCGCTTGTGAACCGCTGGTGACGAGCCGCGGCGCACGCGTCGAGTACCTGACCGGGGACGGCCCGAACCTGAAGCCGCTCAAGTCCGCCCCCGGCACCTGGTACGTCCACGACACATCGACGTACGGACCAGGCGTGGTCACGCTGTACGTCGACGCCGAACCGGCTAGCTAAACGCCAGCTGGAGCAAGCCTCCGGAATACGTCGGACGCAGTACGGCCTCCACCCGGACGTACTGCGTCCGCACCGGCGTGAACGCGGTCGTGTTGAGCCGGTCCACCACCACGTCGTACGGCGTGGTGTTCTCGACCGCCCGCCACGTGTCACCGTCCAGCCTCAGCACCCGCCACGACTGCGGCACGCGGCACTGGCCGGAGCCGGTGTCGTCGAACCAGTACGCCGACGCCTGGGACAGCTCTCGGACCGAGCGCAGGTCGTACTCGATCCACTCCGTCGTACCCCGCCGGTCCCACCAGGTGAAGCGCGGAATCGACGTGTCCGCGGAGGATCGCGGCGTACGGCCGGAGTCCGGCGCCTCGAGCGAGTCACCGTCGTTCACGTGCGACGCCGTGATCCTGGTGCGATAGCTCCACTCCTTGCCGTCAGGGGCGACCTGCGGGAAAGACGTGACCCGCAGACGGGACGCACCCATCGGGATGAGGGTCACGGTCTCCACAGGCTCGTCCGACCGGGCCGGACTCGGTTGCAGCAGTCCGACGACGTCCTCGGTGTCTGTCTCCCACTGCGGGATCCGCCGGGCCTGTGTGGTCAGCGCAAGCGGCACACCGTCCGCCGTGAAGGGGTTCTCGCCCGCCTGCCGCCGTACGACGTCGAAGGACGCGCCGGCGACCAGCCCGTAGTTCCACGGCGACTCCGGATAGACCGAGAGCTCCGGCCACTCGTCGGTGCCGCCGATGCGTTCGTAGCGTTCCTCGATCTGTAGGGAGTAGGTCAGCGGACCACGGTCCACGGACACCGAGTGCTGGTTGTCCTCCCACACCCGGGTGGTGGTGCGCATCCGCAGTGTGAGCTCGACATGATCGCCGGCCTGCCAAGTGCGGTCGACCTTCATCCAGTCGCCGGACGTGCGTACAGGCTGCCCGTTGACCTTCACGGTGGCGTCATGTGTCCAGCCGGGACGCCTTAGATAGAAGGGGAATCGGACCGGTCGCGCAGTCTGCACGGTGAACGTGATGGTGTCCGAGAACGGGTACTCCGTGTCCTGTACCACGGTCACCGTCTCACCCGCGCCGGCTCCGACCGTCGCGGTCACCTTGCTGGCGGCGTACATGGACGCGGCCAGACCGTTGTCCGTCGTGGCCAGCCAGAGCTCCTGCACGTAGTACGGCCAGCCCATGCCGTAGTTGTGCGGGCAGCACCGGTACTGGTGCACGCCGTACTTGTACGCCTGCATGGCGAACGGGTTCTCGAACTGCCCGTGCTTGCGCCCGTCGTCGAGCTGCACGCTGTTCGCGCAGGTGATGTAGTGCATCACCTGCTGCCGCGGGTCATACGACGCTGTCAGCGAGTTGAACGCCAGCTCCTCACACCTGTCCGTCCAGGCGACGTCACCGGTGAAGCGGGTGAGCATCTCGCAGCTGTGCATCAGCTCGACGATCCCGCACGTCTCGAACCCCTGCCGCGGGTCGACGAACCCGGGCCGCGAGTTCTCGTCGCCGGCGAAGCCACCGCCCGGGAACTGGCCATACATCCCCATCACGGTCGAGTAGTTCCGGTACGTCGCTGCTCGGTGGTCGGCCTCACCGGACAGCAGCCAGTACTGCAACGGCTCCCGGAAACCCTGTGCCAGGTTGACGTTGTGCCAGGTGGGGATGCCACCGACGTAGTCCGCCGACCCGCTGTGCATCTTCGTCACCAGGTCGAGCAGCCACGGCTCCCCGGTGCGGTTGTAGAGCCAGTACGCGCTGTCGATGTTGTCGCCCCAGCGGAACGCGCCCCACGAGCGGTTGAACACCTCCGCCGGCTGCGTGTTCTGGAACCCCAGGTACTTCGTCATGAACGGAACGACCCGCTCGTCTCCGGAGTATTCGTACCAGGACCGGAACGCGGCCAGGAGCGGCATGCCCGGCCAGAAGTCCGGCCCGTTCTCCAGTGAGGTCCGCAGCCGCTCCGGACCGAACCAGCCGTCGGGCGCCTGGGTGGCGAGGATGCCGTCCATCCATCGCTGCATCCTGGTCAGTACGCCGGTGTCGCCGGTGACGTACCCGAGGTCGCCGAAGCCGCGCAGCCAGTACGGCAGCTCCTCCCACGCGCCCTCCGCCGGGTCGACCCAGCCGTTGCCTTCGTAGGTCAGGAAGTCCGAGATCTCGTCGTACCGGCCGCAGAGGCCGTTGACCTGCAGGTCGAGCTGCTGCGCGAGCCAGCCGCGCGCCTCGATCGCGCCGGGCGGGAGCTTCTGGAACGGGACCGGCCGGAGCGGGGCGCGCTGCGGGACGTAGTGCCCGCCGCGGCCGGCCGGCGGCCCGGACGGATGCACTGACGGCTGGGCGGCCTCGGCCGCGGCAGGATCGACGGCGGTCATGACAGCCGCCGCGGCGAGGGAAACGCCAAGGAAGTCACGTCGGGGCATTCCTTCGGGAGTGGGTTCGGGCATGGGTGTGCCTTTCGGGTGACGGGGGCGGACATCACACCGACGGAAAGACCGCACACGTTTTCCGTCGTTGACAACGTAGGACTGCGGATCGCGCCGGTCAAGATCAAAGCGCAGGTCAGCAGGGCTGTCCGAGGGATCCTGCTAGGCTTCGGCGCAGGATCGGAAGGAAACATGATGAAGAGGCCAGCGGTACGGATGGTGGATGTCGCCGCGCTCGCCGGCGTCTCCGCCGGAACCGCGTCGAAGGCGCTCAGCAACACCGGGCAGCTGAGCCAGGAAACCCGAGACCGGGTACGCCGGGCCGCGGCGCAGCTCGGGTTCACACCGGATGCCCGCGGCCGTGCGCTCTCGTCCGGCCGCACGTACACCGTGGCGCTGCTGACCACCGACAGCTCGGGCCGCTTCAGCATCCCGATCATGCGCGGCGTCGAGGACGTGCTCAGCGCCGGCGAGCTCGCGACCGTCCTCTGCGACACCCGCGACGACCCGTTGCGGGAGCAGACCTACCTGCGTTCACTCGTCGCGCGCGGCGTCGACGGCATCGTCGTCACCGGCCGGCGTACCGAGCCGCGGCGGCCGATCGACGTACCGCTGCCGGTCGTCTACGCGCTGGCCGCCTCGACGAATCCCGCCGACGCCTCGGTGATCGTCGACGACGCGGCCGGGGCCGCCGCGGCCATCACGCACCTGCGCGGGATCGGCCGCACCCGCATCGCCCACATCACCGGGCCGGCCGATCACCGCTCCGCCGCCGAGCGCGCCCAGGCCATTGCCGCCGATCTGTGCACCGAACCGCTCTTCGGTGAGTGGAGCGAACGCTGGGGCCGCCAGGCCACCGACCTGGTACTGCGTGAGCGCCCGGACGCGATCAGCTGCGGCAGCGACCAGATCGCCCGCGGCGTCTGCGACCGGCTCCGCGAACTGGGGCGCGCGGTCCCCGAGGACATCGCCGTCACCGGCTACGACAACTGGCCCGTCATGGCGCTGGCCAGCCGCCCGCCGCTCACCACCGTCGACCTCCGCCTGGAAGACCTCGGCCGCCGCGCGGCGACGCTGCTGCTGGAAGCCATCGCCGGCAAGCCGCACCACGGCGTCCTCGAGCTCCCGGCCCAGCTGATCACGCGGGAATCGACGCTAGGCAGGGCCTAGGAGCCTGAGCGCCGTCGCTCCTCCCGCTGCGGCCGGGACGCCCAGCGGTAGGTGAAGAACACCCACGCGAGCGCGGGTAGTCCGAAGATCGCCGCCGCGACCTCGCGACCGAACACCAGGAACACCAGCCCGAGCAGCGCGAACGGCAGCGCCACCCACACCGCGCCCACGAACGCCGCCCACCGCCACCGGCCGGGCTTGCGCGCCGCCGGCTTGTACAGCGACGGCGTCGGCAGACCGGCGAACACCGGCTCCAGGTCTCCGTGCGTGACGGCGTCGTTGAGCAGGTCGACCCGGCGGTGCAGCTCGGTCTCGTCGAGCCGGCCGATCGCGAACTGTTCGGCCAGCTCGTCCGTGCAGACGTGCCGCTCCTCGTCGGTGAGCCGGATGTTGACCATCCGGCGCCGGGCCGCGACCTCCCGCGCCTCCTGACCGGCCGCCGTCGCGTACCCGATCAGATCGCCCGGTTTCACCGGCCGCCGCTCCGCCATCCGCCTCACCTCACCTCGTCCCTTCGAGTGTGCCAGACGCGCCGGAAGGCGTCGTCTGACGTCGCACCGGAGTGCTTGGTTGGCGAGACGCTGATCACAAGAACGGCACTCAACGTCGTCGCGGCATCGAGTCATCTCTGATCTCGACGGGCCGAACGGAGCCCCCTTGACGATGGAGAAACAGACATGAAGAAGACGCTCACCGCTCGCGTTCTGGCCGGCGCCGCGATCATCGCCGCCACGGGGCTGTTCGTCGGAATCGCACCGAGCGACGCCGCGGTTCCGGCCCGCACCGCCGCCGTCACCGCGCACGCCAAGCCCGCGCTGAAGGCGTCGAGCCTGCACTTCGGCTACAAGTGCTGGGGCCGCGTGGGCAACTGCAACGTCGCGGTGTACGCGCCGACGGGCTGGAAGTTCACCCAGCTCAGCCGCGAGCAGGCGAAGTTCACCGACAGCTCGAACACCTGGATGCTGCGCGTCAACGGCGGCCTCGGCGGCAAGGTCAGCACCACGCGCGCCGCCGACCAGCGCATCCACGCGCTGCGCAGCGTCGCCGGCTTCAAGCTGGTGTCCCGCACCAACGGCACCGCACCGTCGAAGGTCGGCTGGTCCGCCCCGCGCGTCGCCTACACGCAGATCACCTACACCTACCGCGACGGCGCCCGCGGTCAGCGCTGGGTCACCACCCGCTTCGTCGACACCTTCGAGAACGGCCGCCGCGCCTACATCGAACTCACCGTCGCCGGCCGCCCCCAGGACAAGGCCGGCCTCACCAAGGTCCTCACCGTAGCCACCGAGCGAGTGGCGCTGGTCGGTTGATGCAGCCCGCGGAGCGGCGTACGTAGTCGGTCGCCGCTCCGCGATCCCGTCGCTCGTTCAGCTCATGGGCAGAAGCATGCGGTCCCGTAGCCGGGTGAGCTGGTCGTGCGTCAGCCCGTTGGACGCGAGGAAGGCAGTGACGTCGACCGAGCTGAGGAACGCGACCAGCTCGGCTCGAGCGGTCGCGCAATGCTTCTCCAACGCCTCCGCGGAACGTCCCGCTTCGCCGGCACCGGAGCGCTGCTGGTAGTAGGTATTCATGGTGCGGACGGCCAGCTCGTAGTCGTCGACGATGCAGTCCACCGGCGTACCAGCCACCGACAAGAGCATCGCGACGATCATGCCGGTGCGGTCACAGCCCGCCTTGCAGTGCACGAGCACCCCGCCGACGGGGGCGTCCGCGATCCGCGCGAACACACCGGTGACCAACCCCGGCCAACGTCGTAGTACGTCGCCGTAGTACGCCGGGCTGTCCAGCCGCAGTCCCCACTCGGCCATGAAGACCTCGTCGTGCGGATCCTCGATCGGATGGTGGTGCTGGGCCACGGCGTCGATGACCCGGACCTCGAGCCGCTCGGCGTCGTTGCGGAGGTCCACGACGGTACGGATCCCGGCCTCGGCCAGTTGCCGCCGGCCGAGGTCGCTGAGCCCGTCAGGCCGCGCCGACCGATAGACGCGGCCCGGCTGGATCTGTCCCGAACCCGCGGGCAGGCCACCGAGATCGCGCGTGTTGACCGCACCGTCCCAGACCTGCTCGCGGTTCATCGCGAGGCCGCGGTCAGTTGAGAACCGACGGCAGTGTGGAGGTCCAGGCCTCGCGCAGTTCGGTCAGGGGGATCTCGAACTGGTCCTGGACGTCGAGGGTGTCGCCGGTGATCACGCCGATCTTCGCGTGCGGGAAGCGGCGGGCGGTGCACATGTCGGTGAACCGCACCTCTTCGGTCCGCGGTACGGCGACGACCGCGCGGCCGGCCGACTCCGCGAACAGGAACAGGAACGGGTCCAGCCCGTCCGGCGCCCACACCCGCGCGCCGACGCCGCCGCGCAGCGCGGACTCGGCCAGGGTCTGCGCGACACCGCCGTCACTGACGTCGTGTGCCGCATCGATCAGCCCGTCGCGGGACGCGTTGATCAGGATGTCGGCCAGCTGCTGCTCCGCCGCCAGGTCCACCGCCGGCGGGCGTCCGCCGAGGTGCCCGTGGATCACGTGCGCCCACTCGGACCCGGACAGCTCCTCCGCGGTCTCGCCGAGCAGGTACAGCTGGTGGCCCTCCATCTCGGCCGTGAACCCGATCGGCGTCCGGCGGGTGACATCGTCGATGACCCCGAGCACACCGACGACGGGGGTCGGCAGGATCGCGGTCTCCCCGGTCTGGTTGTAGAACGACACATTCCCGCCGGTGACCGGGATGCCGAGCGCCTTGCATCCGTCGACCAGGCCGCGGATCGCCTCGGCGAACTGCCACATCACCGCCGGGTCCTCGGGCGAACCGAAGTTCAGGCAGTCGGTGACCGCGACCGGGCGGGCCCCGGTGGTCGCGACGTTGCGGAACGACTCGGCGAGCGCGAGCTTCGCGCCGGTGTACGGGTCGAGCTTCGCGAACCGGCCGTTGCAGTCGGTCGACACCGCGACGCCGAGGCCGCTGGTCTCGTCGACCCGGATCATCCCGCTGTCCTCGGGCTGCGCGAGCACCGAGTTGCCGAGCACGTACCGGTCGTACTGGTCCGTCACCCAGGACTTGTCGCACAGGTTCGGCGAGGCCACCAGCGTCAGCAGCGTGTCCCGCAGCTCCGCGCCGCTGCTTGCCCGCGGCAACTTCTCGGCGCCGTCGGCCTGCAGCTCGTCCTGCCAGGAGGGACGCTCGTACGGCCGCTCGTAGACCGGGCCCTCGTGCGCGACGGTCCGCGGCGGTACGTCGACCACGCGCTCACCGTGCCAATCGATCTCCAGCCGCCCGGTGTCGGTGACCTCACCGATCACATCGGCCTGGACGTCCCACTTGGCGCAGATCTTCAGGAACGCCTCGACGTTCTCCGGCGTCACGCACGCCATCATCCGTTCCTGCGACTCGCTCATCAGGATCTCTTCCGGAGCGAGCGACGCGTCCCGCAGCGGCACCTTGTCCAGCGACACCCGCATCCCGCCGTCACCCGCGCTCGCCAGCTCCGACGTCGCGCAGGACAGGCCCGCACCGCCGAGGTCCTGGATGCCCTCGACGACGTTCGCGGCGAAGAGCTCGAGCGTGCACTCGATCAGCAGCTTCTCCATGAACGGGTCGCCGACCTGGACCGCCGGCCGCTTGGTCGGGCCGCCCTCCGCGAAGGTCTCCGACGCCAGCACCGACACACCGCCGATCCCGTCACCGCCCGTCTTGGCGCCGTACAGGATCATCTGGTTGCCGACGCCGGTCGCGTTGGCGAGGTGCAGGTCCTCGTGCCGCATCACGCCGACGCAGAGCGCGTTCACCAGCGGGTTCCCGAGGTACGTCGGGTCGAAGACGACCTCGCCGCCGATGTTGGGCAGGCCGAGGCTGTTCCCGTAGCCGCCGACGCCGGACACGATTCCCGGCAGCACGCGCTTGGTATCCGGAGCGTCCAGGGGGCCGAACCGCAGCGGGTCCATCACGGCGACCGGGCGGGCGCCCATCGCGATGATGTCGCGGACGATGCCGCCGACGCCGGTCGCCGCGCCCTGGTACGGCTCGACGTACGACGGGTGGTTGTGCGACTCGACCTTGAACGTGACCGCGTACCCCTCGCCGATGTCGATGACGCCGGCGTTCTCACCGATGCCGGCGAGCATCTTGCCGGCCGGGGTCTCCTGCGGGATGTCGGCGAACTTGCGCAGGTGCACCTTGGACGACTTGTACGAGCAGTGCTCGCTCCACATCACCGAGTACATGGCCAGCTCGCAGCTGGTCGGGCGCCGCCCGAGGATGTCCCGGATGCGCTGGTACTCGTCCGGCTTCAGCCCGAGCTCAGCCCACGGCTGCTCGACGTCCGGCGTGTTACTTGCGTTGCTCACAGTGTCGGTCGACAACTCAGGACTCCTGCACTAGGTGGGACTCAGGTGAAACGGTAGCTGGCTGGTGGGAGGCCATCAGATGGGCCACCAGGAGCGGGAGGGCGAAACCAACCATGATCGCGGGCAGTGCGACACCGGCGTCGTTGAGGAGCATGCCGACGAGGCCGCAGGTGGACAGCGCGAGCAGCGTCGGCCGGACCATCGGGAAACTGTCGTAGAAGGCGCGGTACGACTCCGACGGCACCCGCTGTGGCAGGACCGTGGCCAGCATGCAGGCGATCACGGCGACGAGCATCGCCCAGCCCGACGGTCCGGTGAAGAACTGGACTGCCATCTGCAGCTTGCGGATCAGTACGTCGCTGACGTCGCCGTCGAGGAGGCGAGCGACGAACGCGCCGAAGTGGCTGCGCTGGTCCGGCGGGCGCAGGTAGTCGAGGAACGCGACCGCCGACACGGCCAGCAGACCGGCCACGCCGACACCGATCAGTGCGCGCAGTGAGATGCTCCCGCGCCAGGTCAGCCACGCCATCAGCAGCACTGCCGGGGTCAGCGCGATGATGCCGCCGAAGTCCGTCCCCCAACCGGGCCTGCCGTCGACGACGATCGCAGCGCCGCCGATGACGAGTACGGCGACCGCGGCCTGCACCCTGCTCTTACTGAGGAGCTTCTGCGCCGCCCAGCCCGCAGTGACGAGTGCACCGAACGCGAGCGTCGCGAAGGTGGAGTTGCCGAAGCCGTAGAACCGCCCACCGATGACGGGCCCGTCCGCGAACATGCTGCCAACCTGGAGCGGCGTACCGAGCACACCGTCGACCAGCAGGATCACGTACGCCGCAAGTGCGAGGCCGAGAAACGCGTACCGCTTCAACAGCACCTGCGCCAGCGCCGCCGACAGCGCACTGATCCCGAGAACCACGCAGTACAAGGAGAATCCTGGCGACGGCCAGCGCCACCAGACGGTCAGCGTGGACAGGAAGACCGCCAGGTAGAACCCGCCCTGCATCAGCAACGTGAACACCGCGGTACGCCGGGACGCGGGCGAGCGCCGGAACAAGAACCAGAGCAGCGCGAGCACCTCGGCCGCGACGATCGTCAGCGCCACCGCGAACAGCATCGGCCGCGGCTGCTCGAACCGCTCGTTGGTGTCCAGCCGGTCCTCGATGACAGCAGCCGCGTCGGTGTGGACGTCGCCGGTGAAGTGGATCTCGTTGCCGTCCAGCGGACCGGCCTTGGCGGACCCCGCCGGGTCGACCTCTGCCGCGTCCCGCCCCTTGAGGATCGTCGCGGTCACGTCGGTGAGCTGGATCAGCCCCGGCCGACGGGTGCTGTCACTGGTCAGCCAGCGTGGCCCGTTGTCCGGCGGCACCTGCATGGCGACCAGCGGCTGCTGGTGCGCATTCGCGAGCTCCTGGCTGACACCGACCAGCAGCACCCAGCCACCGGCCGCGCGTGCCTGCGCGACCAGGTCGGCGACCTTCTGCCGCGCCTCGGCCCGGCCTTCGCGCGGGGGCAGCGCACCGGCGTCGACGATCGCGTCACCGCAGTCCGGTTTCGCCAGCTGGGACGCGTCGAACTCCGGCTGCCAGTTGCGGACGGTGCCGTCCGTGCGGGCCAGGGCGATCGCGGCGCCCGGTCCGAAGCCGCAGATGGGGTACCCGGTCTGGCCGAGGCGGCCGATCGGCGCCCCGGTGTGGTGCTCGGCCTGACGGTCGACGTACGCCTGCCAGTCGGTCACCTTGCCGTTCGCCACCGCGGGCGCGGCACACGGCTGGTCGGGGACGCTCCCCCAGGCCCGGGTGCCCGCGCTGATCGTCAGCCACCCGTCGACCGGGCAGGTGTGCGGGCCCGCCGTCTTCACCGAGATCGAGCCGACGTGCGACTGGTTCACCAGGGCGGTCAGCTCCGGCGACGCCTTCACGTCGTCCCAGGTCAGCCCGGGCACGCCGATGACCACGACCTTCGCGAACAGACCGGCAGGCTGCGCCGACGCCGTACCGGTGGTCAGCAGCAGGACCGCCGCCGTCAGCAGGACGGCGCGGACCAGCCTGGTGAACCTCATCAGGACGCGACGACGGCCTTCAGCACCGAGGTGAAGAAGCCCAGGCCGTCCGTGGTCGGGCCGGTCAGTGTCTCGACGGCGTGCTCCGGGTGCGGCATCAGGCCGACCACGTTGCCCCGCTCGTTGGTGATGCCGGCGATGTCGCGGTAGGAACCGTTCGGGTTGCCGAGGTAGCGGGCCACCACCCGGCCCTCGCCCTCCAGGCGGTCCAGGGTGGCCTCGTCGGCGACGAAGGAGCCGTCCTGGTTCTTCAGCACGATGGTGATCTCGTGGTTGGCGTCGTAGTCGCCGGTCCACGCGGTGCGGTTGTTCTCGATCCGCAGCCTCTGGTCCTTGCAGACGAATTTGCGGTGGTGGTTCTTGATCAGCGCGCCCGGCAGCAGGTGCGACTCGCACAGCACCTGGAAGCCGTTGCAGATGCCGAGCACCGGCATCCCCTCGCCGGCCCGCTTGATGATCGTGTCCATCACCGGCGCGAATCGGGAGATGGCGCCGGCCCGCAGGTAGTCGCCGTACGAGAAGCCGCCGGGCAGGACCACCGCGTCGACCCCGTGCAGGTCCGCGTCGCCGTGCCAGAGCGCGACCGCCTCGGCGCCGGCCACCGCGGCCGCGCGGCGCGCGTCGGCGTCGTCGAGCGAGCCCGGGAAGGTGACGACCCCGATCTTCACTGGTTCTCCACGTGCAGCGTGTAGTCCTCGATCACCGGGTTGGCCAGCAGGGTGTCCGCGGCCTTCCGGATCTCGGCGACGCGCTCCTCGGTCGCATCACCGTCCAGGGTGATCTCGAAGCGCTTTCCCTGCCGGACGTCGGCCACGCCGTCGAAGCCGAGCCGGCCGAACGCGCCGTGCACCGCCTTGCCCTGCGGGTCGAGGATCTCGGGCTTGAGCATGACGTCGACGACAACGCGAGCCACTGACTACTCCAGGTTCGTTGCGGGGTGACGCCTGAATCCTACCGACCGAGGCCCGGAATGCCGCATCCTGGACTATTCACTCAGTACATACACGCGGTGTATAGTTCCGGGCATGGCCACTGCTGAGCTCGTTCTCGGGCTGCTGTCCGCGGGCCCGGCGCACGGGTACGACGTGAAGCGTGGTCATGACACCTGGTTCCCGGACAGCCGGCCGCTCGCCTTCGGGCAGGTGTACACGACGCTTGGGCGACTGGAGCGCGACGGACTGGTCAAGGTGATCGACAAGACCTCCGGCGGCGGACCGGACCGGACGGTCTACGCGCTCACCGGCAAGGGTCGCGACCACCTCAGCGAATGGCTCACCGACCCGGTGCCGCCGGCCTGGGGCAGCGCCGACGAAGTCCTGCGCAAGCTCGTGGCGGCGATCCGGACCGGCGGCGACGCCGCCGGATTCCTTGCCCGCCAGCGCGCCAGCCACCTGCGCCGGATCCGTGAGCTGCGCGAGACACCGGCCGACGACGACCCGACCTCACCACTGGTCCGCGAGTACATCGTGGCTCACCTGGACGCCGACCTGCGCTGGCTCGACAGTGCCCTTGACCGCATCTCCGAGCAGAGGGGAGCTCGCTGATGAATGCCGTTCTGGAGCTGGAGAAAGTCGAGTACGCGTACCGGCGCAACACCGCGCTGCGTGGTGTCAGCCTGCAGCTCAAGCCGGGCGAGGTGGTCGCGGTGACCGGTGCGAGCGGTTGCGGCAAGTCGACGCTCCTGCACTGTGCGGCCGGCATCCTCGCGCCGGACGCCGGTGCGGTGCAGGTGGACGGCCAGGACCTTGCAGAGCTGCCGGAAGAGCAGCGTGCCGCGCTCCGACGGACGAAGGTCGGCATCGTGCTGCAGTTCGGCCAACTGGTGCCGGACCTGCCGCTGGTCGATAACGTGGCGTTACCGCTGCTGCTGGGCGGGCATGAGCGGGGCGAGGCGCACCAGGCCGCCAGGCGATGGCTGGACCAGGTCGGCATTGCCGAGGACGCCGACGCGGTTCCAGCCGAGCTCTCCGGCGGCCAGACGCAGCGTGCCGCAGTAGCGCGTGCGCTGATCACAGGTCCGTCTGTCGTCCTCGCGGACGAGCCCACCGGCAGCCTGGACAGCAGGGCCGGCCAGGAGCTGCTCGACGTACTGCTGGAGGCCGCCCGCTACCGCGGTGCCGCTCTGCTGATGGTGACGCACGACAACCTCGTGGCCGCATCGGCGGATCGCGAGATCAGGCTGCGCGACGGCCTGATCCAGCATGAGGTAGCCCTCTGATGACACTCGAGACGCTGGTCCAGCTGGCACGCTCACGGACACCGGCGGACCGCAGCCGGGTCCAACTGGCCACCGCGGCACTCGCACTGAGCGGAGCACTGCTGCTGGGCGCGCTCCGCATCGCCCGTCTCGGCAAGGCCGAGCTGGGCAACGACATTTACAGCAACTACATCGCCGAGAGCGGTCTCCGGTCAGGGCTGATCGCGATCTTGATCATCCTGGCCGCACTGACCGGCGGCCTCGCGGTCCAGGCGCTACGGCTGGGCACTGCGGCTCGCGAACACCGACTGGCCGCGCTGCGACTGGCCGGTGCCTCCCGCAAGCAGCTGCGGCAACTGACCGTCGCCGACGCGGCCATTGCCGGTCTGGCCGGCGGACTGCTCGCCGGCCCTGCCTATCTGGTGCTCAGTCTGCTCTTCGGCGCGCTCCCCCGGATGGCGCGGATCCTGCCCGGTGCGGAGCCGATCGACGCGCTCCTCTGGATCCCGGTCGTGGTGATGATGACAGCAGCGGGCGTGGTGATCGGCAGCTTGCTGCACCGCGACGGAACGGCCGCGCCCCAACCACAGTCCGCGACGCAGCGTCATACCGGCATCGTTGCCGGACCGGTCCTCATCGCACTCGGGCTCCTCACGTCGCCGTACATGGGCTACGTCGGGTCCACGATCGCGCTTGCCGGGACGGCGTTGCTGTTCCTCAGCACCTCAGGCCTCTGGATCCGCTGGCTCGGGCGGCGACTGCAGCGGTCCGGCGATCCCGCCAACCTGCTCACCGGCGTCCGCCTGATGACCGACTCACGGCCCAGCTCCCGGATCTGCATGCTGCTGGGCAGTTGCGGTTTCCTCGTCGGCTCGATGGCGAACGGGATCGCGAGCGTCGTCGCCGACGAGACGACGACCTCAGCGACCTTCTACACCACCGGATTCGGCCTGACGATCGCCGGCCTCGTCCTGATCGTGCTGACCGCGATCGCCGCCCTGATCGTCGGCGTCGCCGACCAACTGGTCGACCAGCGTCGTCAGCTCGCCAGCCTGACCGCGCTGGGCGTGGACCTGCCGTTTCTCCGTCGTGTCATCCGTCGGCAGCTGACCGTGGTCGCCGCTCCCGCGCTTGCCGCCGGGCTGCTGTTCGGCACGGTGATCGGCATCAACCGCGTTTCCGGCGGTGCGGTCGGGCCGTTCGATCCGGGCACGCTGCTGCTCGCGGCGATCCTGACGGCCGCGGGCTGGCTGTTCGGTCACCTCGGCGCCGCCGCCGCGGGACTCCTGCTTCGCAACCAACTGCGGGACGCACTCGATCCCGAGAATCTGAGGGCAGCTTGATGACGTCAGTTCCGTTGGTGGTCCGGCCCGCGCTGCTGCTCGGCGTGCCGAACCGGATCACACTGGCCCGGACGGTGATCGCGATGGTGGTCGCGACCTACGCGTTCCGGACCGGCGAGCTGACCTGGCTCGTGGTCGGGTACTTCACCTACTGGTTCGGCGACAGTCTCGACGGCTGGGTGGCTCGCCGGCGCGACGAGGAGTCACTGTCCGGCGCGGTGTTCGACATCGTCTGTGACCGGGCCTGCTCGTTCCTGCTGGCGGCCGCGTTCATGGCGACGTACCCGGGCACGATCGGTCCGCTGGCGATCTACCTGATCCAGTTCGGCGTGCTGGACACGATGCTGACGTTCTCGTTCCTGCTCTGGCCGTGGATGCTCAGCCCGAACTACTTCTACAAGGTCGACCGGCCGATCTACGTCTGGAACTGGTCCAAGCCGGCCAAGGCGCTGAACACCGGCGCCGTGGTCGTCTCGCTGGTCGTCGCCGGGCAGACCGGGGCCCAGTGGCTGCCGTACGCCGTCGCGGTCGCGGCCTGCGTCGTGAAGGTCGTCTCCTCGTACCGGCTGGTCATGATCCTCGTCGGCCGGCAGGCCGCCGCTCCGGGCGAAGCCGCATGAGGCTCAGGTGTGACCCTGGTCGCTCCCCGAAGTGGTGCTAACCCCCGTGGCAACGGCCTTCATCGCGCATAGCCTCGAGGTCATGTGGGTTTGGCAACTGGTGCTCGCGGTGGGCTTCGGTATCGGGTCCGCCGTCGTACCGTTCCTGAACGCCGAGGCGTACGTGCTCGGCGTCGGTGTCACCCATGCCCTGAACCCGGTGGTCGCCGCGGTCGGCGTCGCGGTCGGGCAGACCATCGGCAAGGTCGCGATGTTCCTCGCCGTGCGGTACCGGCCGGGCTACGCGGCCCGCCAGACCAAGGAGCCCAAGGCGGTCGACCTGGACACCCGCTGGGGCCGCTTCGTCCAGCGCAACCGTGACCTCAGCAAGCGTCTCCTGGACGCGATGAGCGACAGCCGCTGGGGCATGCCAGTCACCCTGCTGAGCGCGTTCGTCGGCATCCCGCCGCTGTACGGCGTGGCGCTGATCGGCGGCGCCTCGCGGATGCGGACCGCCGTCTTCACCCTCGCGGTCCTGCTCGGCCGCGGCGGCCGCTTCGTCCTGCTCGCGCTCGGCGTAGGCCTGTTCTAGCCGTCGAACTTCCGGCCGGTCAGCTGCTCGTAGGCCGCGATGTACGACGCGCGGGTCCGCTCGACGACCTCGTCGGTCAGCGGCGGCGGCGCCTCGCCGGACGTCCGGTCCCAGCCCGACTCGAACTGCAGCCAGTCGCGCACGATCTGCTTGTCGTACGACGGCTGCTGCTTGCCCGGGGACCACTGGTCAGCCGGCCAGAAACGGCTCGAGTCCGGGGTCAGCACCTCGTCGGCCAGCACCAGCGTCCCGTCCGCGCGGGCGCCGAACTCGAACTTGGTGTCCGCCAGGATGATCCCGCGCTCCTCGGCCATCGCCCGCGCGGTCGTGTAGATCTCGAGCGTCGTGTCGCGCAGCACGGCCGCGGTGTCCGCGCCGACGGTCGCGACCACCGCGTCGTACGACACGTTCTCGTCGTGCTCGCCGAGCTCGGCCTTCGAGGCGGGCGTGAAGATCGGGGTTTCGAGGCGTGACCCCTCGACCAGACCGGCCGGCAGCGGGATCCCGCAGACCGCGCCGGACGCGTTGTAATCGAGCAGACCGGTGCCGCTCAGGTACCCCCGTGCCACGCACTCGACCGGGTAGATCGCGAGCTTCTCGCACACCACGGCCCGGCCCGCGACCTCGGCCGGGACATCGGTGGAGATGATGTGGTTCGGCACGTCGAGCTGCTCGAACCACCACAGGCTCATCGCGGTGAGCACCTTCCCCTTGTCGGGGATCACCGACTCCAGGATCCAGTCGAACGCGCTCATCCGGTCGCTCGCGACCATCAGCAGGTCACCGGACTCCAGCTCGTACAGGTCCCGGACCTTGCCGGAGTGGAGGTGCTTCGCACCGGGAATCTCGGGCGCCTGCGGAAGTGTGGTCACGGCGCCGATTCTTCCATCCGCCTACTTGCGGGCGCGCAGGGCCACCAGTTTGCCGCCGACCGCGAACAAGCCGTCGCGGATCGTGCACACGATCGGGTTCTCGGTCTGGGCGAGCCGGCCGAGGCTCCGCGATCGCTTCACCAGCTTGGTCGTCGCGGGCCGCCGTTCCGCGTCGTACGCCGCCAGCGCCGTCTGCAGGTTGGCGCTGGTGAGGTGACGACCCAGCGCACCGGCGTCTTCGATCGCCGAGCACGCGCCGCGGCCCAGGTTGGGCGTCATCGCGTGCGCGGCGTCCCCGAGCAGCACCACCCGGCCCTGCACGAACGGCACCAGCGGCAACGTCAGGTCGTAGATGTCGTTCTGCAGGATCTTCTCGCTGCCCGCGATCAGCCGCGGGATCGGGTCGTGCCAGCTCTCGAACACGCTCGGCTCGCTCGTCGTACCGGCCGGCTGGTTCGCGGTCCCGTACCAGTAGAACCGCCCGTCGATGAGCCGCGCGAACCCGAACAGTTGCCCACGGCCCCATGTTTCGCCACCGCCGTCGTCGAGGTCGACGTCCGCGATCCCGCGGTACGCCGTGAAACCCGAGTACCGCGGCCCTTTGTACTGCGGATACAGGGCGCCTCGCACCGCGCTGCGGATCCCGTCCGCCGCGACCAGGAGATCGGCGCGCAGGTCGCCGTTGACCGTGACGCCGCCAGCGTCCTGGGTGATCGTGCGGACGTCGTACCCGGTCCGGACCGTCACCGCCGGGCCGAACTCAGCCGTGATCAGGTCGTGCAACTGAGCCCGGTGGATCATCACCGGGAGCTCCATTCCGAGGTCCGGCGCGCCGACGACCCAGCGGCCGTCGGGTCTCCGCATCCCGGCGGGCCTGGACTGCACCGAGGCCTTCTCGACGCCCTTCACCCCGAGCTCCTCGAGCACCGCGACCGCCGACGGCCACACGGAGATGCCGGCCCCCACTTCGCCGAGCTCCGCAGCGCGCTCCAGAACCGTGACCTGCCAGCCGCACCGCTGCAGCGCGACAGCCGCCGTGACCCCGCCGATCCCCGCTCCCACCACGATCGCCGTACTCATGACCTTGACTCTACATCTGTAGAGTTCCGTTGGGAAGTGCGAGACTGTGCCGCGTGACGAAGGAGCGTTTGCGCGGCGCGGACCGGCAGGACGCAATCGCGGACGCCGCCATCCGGCTGGTCGCGACCCGCGGGTTGCGCGGTCTGACCCACCGCGCGGTCGACGCCGAGGCCGGCCTGCCCGCGGGCTCCACGTCGTACTACCTCCGCACGCGGAACGCCCTGCTCACCGCGTGTGTGAACCGGATGCTCACCCGCGACGTGACCGGGATGCCGCCAGCCGGGACGGATGCGATCGAACTGATGGTGGCCATGACGACCGGACTCGCCCGGGACCGGCCGGAGGACCTGGTCGCCCGGTACGAGCTGTCGCTGGAGGCGAGTCGTCAGCCGGAGCTGCGCGCCGCGATCAATGCAGGCGGGCAGCAGTTGCGGGCGATGCTCGCGCAACTGCTCGCCGGTCTCGGCGTCCCCGACCCGGACGCCGCGGCGTGGCCGGTCGCCGCGATGATGGACGGGTTGATGTACGACCGGGTCGCCGGGGCCGGGGGCACGCTCTCACCAGAAGCGTTCGAGGCCGCCGTACGACGCTCCGTCACGGCGCTGATCGCCGGGCTCAGAGACGGTCCGTGACCGCGACGAAGGTGAAATAGCAGACGCCGAGCAACATGCCGACGTGGCCGAGCACCGACAGGCCGGCGCCGGAACCCCAGGAATCACTCTGCGCATCCTCGGAGTGCTTGCCGCCGCTCGGCAACCAGCGGGCGAGAAGCAACAAACCGACCGCGGTCAGCAACCACCAGCCGGCCAGGATCACCAGCGCGATCCCCTGCCGACCGGTGACCAGGGCAACAACCCAGCCGAGCAGCGTGATCACACCGACCAGCGTGTGCATCCGCAGGAGGGTCGCGGAGTACCCATGCCGGCCCGCGCCGTGACCGGTGCCGTCGACAACAGTCCCCCCGAGCCGGACACGCGTGATCAGCACGACGACCGCCCCGAGCGCGGTCAGGAACCAGGTGACGTTCGACCATTCCACGTCCCGATCATTACCCCACCCCACACCCCCGCGAACCCTCCCGCGTGTCATCCCATCCCTTGACGCTCGTCAAGCCAGCCGCTTCCACGCCCACTTTGTGCACCCACCGACCGTTTTCGCGCGGCCGAAATGAGCGGTGGAGGCACAAGGACGCCCGGCGGGCCGAGTGTCCGCTCGAGGCCCGCCGGGCTGCTTGGTCAGCTGGTCCGGGTTTGGCCGGGGACCTGCTGTGTACCGGTGCCTTGGCCTTGCTGAGTTCCTTGGCCTTGCTGGGTGCCCTGGCCTTGACCTTGGCCCGGGACTGTGCCTTGGCCGAACCCGTTGCCCTGGCCCGTTCCCTGACCGTTGCCTTGGCCCGTGCCCTGGCCGTTGCCTTGGGGGAAACCGCCGCGGAAACCGCCGCCGGGGCCGCCGAGCTGGCCCTGCTGGTTGCTCGTGCCGTCCCACGAGTGCCCGACCGCCATGCCGCCGAGGAAGGCGAGCACCGCGAGGATCGAGCCGGCACCCGCCAGCATCAGGTTGCTCGGCCGTCCGCCCTTCGTCCCTTCGGGCTTCACCCCTTCGGACGGCGGGGAGTACTGCGCGGACGGCTGCTGCCCTGCAGGCTGCTGGAGCGCCGCGGCTGGGTTGTTCTGGGCGGCCTGTGCCGCCTGGAACTGGGCTTCTGTGGACTGACTCATTTCTCAGGCTCCTGTTCCGGTAGAGAGGTCGTAGACGGTGGTGTTGCCGACGGTTTGGGACTGGAAGTTCTCGCTGACCCAGGTGGCGATCTCGCTGGAGGTGCCGTCGCGGCCGCCCATCATTCCGCCGCCGCTGCCGATGAAGTAATGGATCTTGCCCTGGGCAACCAGTTCCTTGAACTCCGCGAGCGACGGCGCCGGGTCGGTGCCGTTGAATCCGCCGATCGCCATGATCGGCTCGCCGGACGCGATCTGCAGCGGCGCAGCGCCGTTCGCGGTCACCGACGCGGCGGCCCAGGTGTAGCCCTTCGCCCCCTGCTGCAGCAGCGTCACCAGCTCGCTCGAGACACTGCTGATCCCGCCGCCACCAAGGAATCCGCCGACACCACCAGCCCCACCCTGCTGCTGCGTAGTACCAGTACCAGTCCCAGGCTGCTGCGCAGTGCCGCCCGGCGGCGTACCCATTCGCCCGCCGCCGAACCCACCACGCCCGCCGCCCATCATCCCGCCGGAACCCGACGGCCCAGCGGACGGCAGTGCGCCGGCATGCGCCGCACTGATCGTCTCGACCGAGTAAGCCGTCGGCCCGGCCAGTGCGCTCACCGCGAGCAGCGTGGCAGCGAACAGCCCCGCCCGCCGAGCCGCCGTACGACGCAGCTTCAACTCCGGAAGCAGCATCAACAACCCGGCCGCCACCACACCGGCGGCAAGAACCACCCAGCGCAGCCACGGCTGCCACGAAGGCGTCTGGTTCAAGAGCGCGAAGCTCCACCCGGCCGTCAGCACGATCCCACCGGCCAACGTTGTCCGCGGCAACCATTCCGCCCGGCGCCGCCACAGCACCGCCATCGCCGCGCCGATCAACGCCCCGATCGCCGGCGCCAGCGCGATCATGTAATAGCTGTGGATGATGCCCTGCATGTAGCTGAACACCAGCCCGGTGACGACCAGCCAACCACCCCACAGCAGCGCGAACGCGCGCTTCCGGTCGGTCCGTGGCGCCTTGCCCGCGGCAACGACGAGCACGACGGTCGCGATCAGGGCCGCCGGCAGCAGCCAGGCGATCTGCGAGGCGAACTCACCGCCGAACAACCGCTGTACGCCGGCCGCGCCGCCCCAACCGGGGTTACCTGCACCGCCGCCGACCGAGCCGGTCTCGTTGCCGTTCAACCGGCCGAGTCCGTTGTAGCCGAGCGTCAACTCGAGAATGCTGTTGGTCGACGACCCACCGATGTACGGCCGAGCCGAGGCCGGCAGCAACTCGACGATCGCGACCCACCAGCCGGCGCTGACGATCAGCGACACCGTCGCCAGCACGAGATGCACCAGGCGCTTCCCGAGCGCCGGCTTGCCGGCCACCAGATAAGCGATCCCGAACGCCGGCAGGATCAGGAACGCCTGCAGCATCTTCGTCAGGAACCCGAAGCCGACCAGCGCACCGGCCAGCATCATCCACCGCGCCGCGTGCTTGGTCGAGTCGATCGCCCGCGTCACGGCCCACGCGCCGGCGCACAGCAGCAGGATCAGCAGCGCGTCCGGGTTGTTGAAGCGGAACATCAGGACCGCGACCGGTGTCAGCGCGAGAATCGCCCCGGCCAGCAGACCGGCGTTCGCGGAGAACCAGCGCCGTACGGAGACGTACACGAAGCCGACGCTCGCGACACCCATCAGCGCTTCGGGGACGAGCATGCTCCAGGTGTTGAACCCGAAGATCCGCCCCGACAGTCCCATCACCCACAGCGAAGCGGGGGTCTTGTCGACAGTGATGAAGCTCGAGGAGTCGAAGGACCCGAAGAACCAGGCCTTCCAGCTCGACGACCCGGCCTGTACTGCGGCGGCGTAGTACTCGTTGGCGTACCCGTTCTTGGACAGGCCCCACAGATAGGCGATCGCGGTCAGCGCGAGCAGACCGCCGTACAGCACCTTGTCGCGACTCAACGTGTACGGCGTACTGATCGCGCGAGGCGTGGTGGCCTCGACGGGATCGGACAAAGTGGTCATGTCAGTTGCTCCGGGTGTTCTCGAGAACCGGCGGTTCGAAGGTGGGCAAGGTAGGCGCGTCGTCGTCGAACACCCACGTCTGGAAGAGGCTGAACCGGACCACGGTGGCGGCCAGGTTCGCGATGGTGAGGACGGTGATCTCCACCGCCTGGTGCGGCGCGGAGACCGCGGTGTGCAACAGCCACAGCGACGCGGCGGTCAGGCTCCAGCCGATGCCGAAGGTGACCAGGCCGCGCAGCTGATGCCGCCAGCGGCCTTCCACCCCACGCACCCCGAACGTGATCCGCCGGTTGAGCGTGGTGTTGCCGACCGCGGTGATGAGCAGCGCCAGCAGGTTCGCGACCTGGGCCGGCATCCCCTGGCGCAGCACGAGATAGAGCAGCGCGTACGCCGCTGTGCTCAGCACCCCGACCGCACAGAACCGCAGCACCCGCGCGGCCATCGCCGTCCGCGGGTCGAGGATCCGGGGCCGCCCGTACTGCTGCCGGATCGGCTCCAGGTCGACGCGACTGCGCATCAGTCTGGCGATCCCCCGCAGATCCTCGCCGACCGTCTTCGCGATCGCGACCCGGGAGTCCAGGTCGTCCACCCAGTCCACCGGTACCTCGTGGATCCGCAGGCCTGCCTTCTCGGCCAGCACCAGCAGCTCGGTGTCGAAGAACCAGCTGGTGTCCTGCACGAGCGGCAGCAGTTCCTGTGCCACGTCGGCCCGGATCGCTTTGAAGCCGCACTGCGCGTCCGAGAAGTGTGCGCTCAACGTTGCCCGCAGCAACAGGTTGTACGAGCGTGAGATGAACTCCCGCTTCGGCCGCCGGACCACCCGGGAGCTCTTCGCGAGCCGGGTGCCGATGGCAACATCACTGTGCCCGGCGAGCAGCGGCGCGACCAGCGGCAGCAGGGCGTTCAGGTTGGTGGACAGGTCGACGTCCATGTAGGCGAGTACCTCGGCGGGACTCGCGGACCAGACCTGTTTCAGCGCCCGGCCACGCCCGGACTGCTCGAGCCGGACCACCCGGACCCCGGGCAGCTCGGCGGCGAGCAGCGCGCCGATCTCATAGGTCGCGTCGGTACTTCCGTTGTCCGCGATGCAGACCTCGGCCGGAAACGGGAAAGCGGTGTCGAGGAACTCCCGCAACCGTCTGATGTTCGGTCCGAGGTCGTTCTCCTCGTTCTTGACGGGTACGACGATCTCGACCCGAGGGTGACCTGGAATCTGCATGCCACCGATGCTGTCCGGCCAAGCTGAGCCAGCCCCTGTGTGTGGCTGGCAGTTTGCTGGGAGTTACCGGGTGCGACGGAGCCAGAGCAGGCCGAGTACGGGCAGGAGCAGCGGGACGAAGCCGTAGCCCTGGCCGAAGTGCGACCACACGGTCGCGTCCGGGAAGTCGTCCGGTACGGCGTAGCTGAACGCGCCGATCGCGATCACCCCGATCAGCTCGATCGCGATCGCGGCCGTGGCGACCTTGCGGGACACCGGTGTCGCCTTCGCCAGCGCGAACGTCGCGGCGCAGTAGATGACCGCGGCAACGGCCGACAGCAGGTATGCGATCGGCGCCTCGTCGAACTTGGTCGCGATCTGCACGCCGGCGCGCGCGGTCGCGGCCAGCGCGAACACGCCGTACACCGCGATCAGGATCCTCCCCGGCCCGTGCTTCGTGGCCGCCGGATCCGTCACCTCAGACCGCCCACAGGTCGTGCAGCCGCAGCTCGAGAATCGGGATCACCAGACAGGCGATCGCCAGCGCACCCGCGCCCCATCGGCTGCTCTCGGCCAGCGCCCAGAACGCACCGATCGGCAGGATCAGCAGCGACCCGATCAGGTACCCGACGAAGAACGGCCCGGACACGTCCCGGTCCGTGCCACTCAGCTGCACGATCCCGACGACCAACTGCGCGACCAGCAGGACCTCGACCACGCCGAGCACGCCCAGCACGGTCCAGTCGATCCGCTTGTTCCGCGCGGCCAGTACGAGGGCGTACACCATCGCAGCGAGCGACAACCCGACGAGAGCCCAGGTGAGCGGTGCGAACACGCGTTAGAGGATGTCACACCCCACTGGCGACTCCAGCCTCGGCAACACCTCGGCGGCTACCCGCTGGATCTGCTCGGACAGCCGGTCCGGTGGAAAGAGCCACAATCCAAGGGAATCCGCGCCCGCGTCCAGCAGTGCCCGCAAGCGGTCGGCGACCTGATCAGGTGTCCCCGCCGCGGCGAACTCGTTCACCCAGCGGTCCGGAACAACCAACGACTCTCCTGGCGCCAGCGCGTCGACCGCCGCGAGCACCTCGTCGGCGTACTGCGAGCGCGACACCAGCGCCGAGCGCGACTCCGCCACCAGGAAGAACCCGACCGCAGCGCGCACAGCCTCCCGCGCCACCGCAGGATCGTCGTCGACAGCCGCCAGAACGTACGCCGTCACCGGCACCGGTCCCGTCAGCTCGCGAGCCCACCGGAAAACTCCTCGGCCGGCGTCAAGCTGCCGAACACGACACCTACCCGCTGCATGCCACACCTCACTAACCGGACTATGGTCCACTCAACTTAGTGGACCACGGTCCGGTTATCAAGGGCGGTGCGTCAGAGGATGTCCCCCGGGGTGTAGGCAGCCGCCTCCGGGTAGCGCTTGGCGAGCTCGTCGATCTTGGCGACGACCGCGCCGACCTGGGCGACGGCCGCGCCGGTGAACGACAGCGGCTCGCCGACGATGCCGACGATCTGCTCCTCGGTGAGACCCAGGCGGCCGTCGGCGCCGAGGCGGTGGAACAGGTCGTTCGCGGCCAGGCCCTTGCGCAGGTCCAGCGCGGTGGCGACCGCGTGCTCCTTGATCACCTCGTGGGCGGTCTCCCGGCCGACGCCGTTCTTCACCGCGGCCATCAGCACCTTGGTCGTGGTCAGGAACGGCAGGTACCGCTCGAGCTCACGGCTGATGACGGCCGGGTACACCCCGAACTCGTCGAGCACGGTCAGGAACGTCTCGAACAGCCCGTCCAGCGCGAAGAACGCGTCCGGCAGCGCGACCCGCCGGACGACGGAGCAGAAGACGTCGCCCTCGTTCCACTGGTTGCCGGCCAGCTCGCCGGCCATCGACGCGTAGCCACGCAGGATCACTGCGAGCCCGTTCACCCGCTCGCAGGACCGGGTGTTCATCTTGTGCGGCATCGCCGAGGAGCCGACCTGTCCCTCCTTGAAGCCTTCGGTGACCAGCTCGTGCCCGGCCATCAGCCGGATCGTGGTCGCCAGGCTCGACGGCCCCGCGGCCAGCTGGACCAGCGCGGACACGACCTCGTAGTCGAGCGACCGCGGGTACACCTGGCCGACGCTCGTCAGGGTGTGGCTGAACCCGAGGTGCTGGGCGATGTCCTGCTCCAGCTCCTCCAGCTTGGCCGGGTCACCGCCGAACAGGTCCAGCATGTCCTGCGACGTACCCACCGGGCCCTTGACGCCGCGCAGCGGATACCGCTCGATCAGTTCCTCGAGCCGGGCGATCGCGACCAGCAACTCGTCGGCGGCCGAGGCGAACCGCTTGCCCAGCGTCGTCGCCTGCGCGGCCACGTTGTGCGAACGCCCGGTCATCACCAGCGCCGCGTGGTCGGCCGCCAGCTGACCCAGCCGTACGGCGGTCGCCACCGCGCGGTCCCGGACCAGCTCCAGGCCGGCGCGGATCTGGAGCTGCTCCACGTTCTCGGTCAGGTCACGACTCGTCATCCCCTTGTGGATGTGTTCGTGCCCGGCGAGCGCGCTGAACTCCTCGATCCGCGCCTTCACGTCGTGCCGCGTGACCCGCTCGCGGTCCGCGATCGACGCCAGGTCGACCTGGTCGATCACCCGCCCGTAGTCCTCGACGACCCCGTCCGGCACCGTCACCCCGAGCCGGCGCTGGGCCTTCAGGACGGCGACCCAGAGCTTCCGCTCGAGCACGATCTTGTGCTCCGGCGACCACAGCTCCGCCATCGACAGACTGGCGTAGCGCGCGGCGAGAACGTTCGGGATCCGGGGTTTGGTCACGAACCCCATTCTCCCAGATGAGCTCTAGCTGACGGTCACCAGACCGCAGAGCAGCGCACCGGACAGCGTGCAGACTCGGTACGAGCCGGCGGGCAGGTTCTTCGGCATGGCCAGCGTGTACGGGCCGGGGCCGTTGTACGACGGCATCGCGATGCCCATCTCGCCGCCCATCCGGATCGCGTACGGCGTGGTGGCGTCGCCCGGGATCTTCGCGACCAGCGTGTACAGCGCGACATCCGGCTTGGACGCCGACGACAGCGAGAACGTCGCGGCGCGGACCTGCTTGTCCGGGAACGTGGCGACGAACTGCCCGCCGGCCGCCGCGACCGTGGACTTCAGCCCGAGCGCGCCCGCCTTCGGGGACGGCTTGGTGGACGGGATCGTCTCGACCTTGGGCGGGGCGACGGCGTTCGTCGGCACCGGGCTCTCGGCCACGGGCACGTTGTTCGCCGCCGGACGGAGCGTGGGGACGATCGCGACGGCGCCGACCACGGCAGCCGCGCCGATCACGGTCAGACCGGCGGTCCGGCGGCGCTTGCGCGTCCGGGCCGTGGTCAGGACGGAGTCGAAGTCTCCGGTCGACTCGGCGGCGCGGCGGTCGGCCAGCGCCTGCAGGTCGTCCTGCAGATCAGGCATGGTCGTCACTCCTCAACAGCAATGAATCGGACAGGGTGTCCCGGGCGCGGGACAGGCGCGACTTGACCGTGCCTTCCGCGATCCCGAGGGCGTCGGCCACCTGAGCCACGCTCAGGTCACAGACGTAATGGAGGACGACGACCTGCCGGGTCGGCATCGGCAGGCCGGCGAGAGCCTGCTCGAGATCACCGGAATACCGGTCGGCGGGGTCCGGGACGTGCTCGGCCGGCAGCCGGTGGAACAGCTGCGTGAACCGGTTGCCGTCCCGGTGCCGATTGGCGGCCAGCCGCAGCGCGACCAGTCGCACCCAGGCTTCCGGAGCCTCGTACCGCGACACCTTCTCCCAGCGGGGCACGAGCCGGACGAACGCCTCCTGGACGATGTCCTCGGCCTCGGCACGTGACCCGGTCAGCAGCGAGATCACGCCCACCAGCCGCGGCTGATGAGCGCTGTAGAACTCCCGCAGCCCCTCCGTCTCCATACCCACCTACACCCCCGACCCACCGATCCGGTTCCCTGAATCCGCGACCCTATCCAAAATCACTCCGAGTACCTGATCCAGTGGACCACGGACGAGGCCGCTTGGCTCCTCGGCGGAGGCAGGGCCCGGTGGGATCGGGTCCATGGACCTGGCGATCAGGGCCGTTCGGTGCCTGTTCGGGGTGGGGTGCGCGGGCGAACACTCGGAGTGCAGATCAATCACACTCCGCGGCCCCGAGGACCGCGGCCCGAAAGGAACCCGCCATGCGCCGCAAGACTTTCGACGCGCTGCTCACCTCAGCCGGACTCGTCCTCGCCATCGTCCTGGGCGCTGCCGGCGGACTGTTGCTGTGGGCACACAACTTCGTCGACGACCAGGTCCACAGCCAGCTCGCCGCCCAGCAGATCTACTTCCCGAAGGCCGGCAGCGAGTCGCTCGAGGACCCGGCCGTCAAGCCGTACCTGTCCAAGTACGCCGGTCAGCAACTGGTGAACGGCGCGCAGGCCGAGGCCTACGCCAACCACTACATCAGGGTCCACATCAACGAGATGGCCGGCGGCAAGACCTACGCGCAGCTGTCCGAGGAGTCGCGGGCCAACCCGAACGACGAGAAGCTGGCCGGCCAGGTGCAGACCGCGTTCCGCGGCGAGACCCTGCGCGGCCTCCTGCTGAACGCCTACGCCTTCTGGAAGATGGGCCAGATCGCTCTGATCGCCGCGATCGCCGCCTTCGCCGCGGCCGGGATCCTGCTGATCCTGTCGATCCTCGGGTACGCCCACCTGCGGACAGTTCCCGCCGACGCCGAGGTCCTGCCGAAGCTGGCCGGCCCGACGCCGCACACCGCCTGACCTCCACGACAGACAGAGCCGCCGGCCGCGCCTGGGCCGGCGGTTCTGTCGCGTCCGGACCTCAGACGGTGATCTCGCCGCGCTCGGCCTTCAGCGCGATGTCGGTGCGGTACTGGGAGCCCTTGATCCGGATCTGACCGACCGCGGCGTACGCGCGCTGCCGGGCCTCGGCGAGATCCTTGCCGACGGCGCTGACCGCGAGCACACGTCCCCCGGCCGTCACCAGCTCGTCGTCGTCGAGCGCCGTCCCCGCGTGGAAGACGCGGACCGTGTCGCTCTCGGCCTGCTCGATCCCCGTGATGACGTCGCCGTTGCGCGGGCTCGACGGGTACTTCTTCGCAGCGACCACCACCGTGACCGCGGACGCGTTCCGCCAGCTCAGATCCCCGTGATCGGCGAGCTTCCCGGTGGCCGCGGCGTACAGCAGACCGCCGAGCGGGGTCTTCAGCATCGGCAGCAGCGCCTGCGTCTCCGGGTCCCCGAAGCGGCAGTTGAACTCGATCACCCGGACACCGCGGGACGTCAGCGCGAGCCCGGCGTACACCAGGCCGCTGAACGGCGTACCGCGGTGGCGGAGCTCGTCGACGGTCGGCTGCAGCACGTTCTCGAGGATGTCGGCGACCAGGTCGTCCGGCGCCCACGGCAGCGGCGTGTAGGCGCCCATGCCGCCGGTGTTCGGGCCCTCGTCGTTGTCGCCGAGGCGCTTGAAGTCCTGCGCCGGCTGCATCGGCAGCACGGTCGTACCGTCGGTGATCGCGAACAGCGACACCTCCGGCCCGTCCAGGAACTCCTCGATCAGCACCTGGTCGCACTCGGCCGCGTGCGCGAGCGCCGCCTCGCGGTCCGACGTGACCACCACGCCCTTGCCCGCGGCGAGCCCGTCGTCCTTCACGACGTACGGCGGGCCGAACGCGTCGATCGCCGTCGCCGCCTCCTCGGCCGTCGTGCAGACGTACGCCCGGCCGGTCGGCACACCGGCGGCGGCCATCACGTCCTTCGCGAACGCCTTCGAGCCCTCCAGCTGCGCGGCCTCGCGGGACGGACCGAAGACCGCGATCCCGGCCTCCCGGAGCGGGTCGGCCAGGCCGGCCACGAGCGGCGCCTCCGGGCCGACGACCGCCAGGTCGACGGCCAGCTCCCGCGCCAGCGCGACAACCGCGTCGTGGTCCGACATGTCCACCGGGCGGCAAACGATCGTTTGCCCTTCGTACGCCGGGCGCAACGCGGCGATGCCAGGGTTGCCCGGGGCCGCCACCACCTGCTCGACCTCGGAATCCTGGGCCAGCGCCCAGGCCAGTGCATGCTCGCGGCCACCCGAGCCGATCACCAAGACCTTCACGGGCGCTCAGCCTAGCGTGCCCTCGCGGTAAAGGCCCCCGGCGGTGTAAGACTGCGCTCTTACTGGAGGTAAACGATTGACTACAACAAGGTTACCGGTGGGTGCTCGCCGCCGTCCGGCCCCGGCTCCGCCAGGTCCGTCCACGCCAGGACGAGGCGCCCGTGCGTCCCTGCTGTCCTGGCTGATGCTCGTGCCCTGCCTGGTGGTGTTCGCGCTGTTCATCATCTGGCCGCTCGGCAAGTCGGTGTCGCTGTCGCTGCACGGCTCCGACCTGTTCGGCCGGCCGGACGCGTACGTCGGGCTGCAGCACTACAAGGACCTGCTCGGGTCCGCCGAGTTCCGGCACATCCTCTGGGTGACGTTCGCGTTCGTGCTGTTGACTGTCGTCCCGGGGGTCCTCGGCGCGCTCGTCGTCGTGCTGCTGCTCGAGCAGCACATCAAGGGCATCCGGATCTTCCGGACCGCGTTCGCGCTGCCGTTCGCGTTCTCGGTCGCCAGCGCGTCGGTCATCTTCGCCACCATCTACAACCCGGCGATCGGGCTCGCCAACGGCCTGCTCGGCCGGTTCGGCGTCGACCGGATCGGCTGGCTGACCGACCCCTCGTGGGCGCTGATCAGCGTCTCGATCACCACGGTGTGGATGAGCGTCGGGTACAACGTGCTCGTCCTGTCCGCCGGCATCGGCGCGATCCCGACCGAGATCAACGAGGCCGCCACGCTCGACGGCGCCGGCGGCTTCCGCGCGGCGCGGTACATCACGATCCCGCTGCTCGGCCCGCAGCTGTTCTTCCTGGTCGTGATCTCCACGATCCAGTCCCTGCAGGGCTTCGGGCAGATCAAGATCCTGACGCCCGAGGGCGGCCCGGAGCAGTCGACGAAGACGCTCGTCTACTCGATCTACCACACCGCGTTCGCGAACAACGCCAGCGACTTCGGCGCCGCGTCCGCGCAGGCGATCGTGCTGCTGGTGATCCTGCTCGCCTGCACGGCGATCCAGTTCGGCGTCCTGGAGAGGCGGGTGCACTACAAGTGAGGCCGGGTCGTGTCGTCACCTACGTGGTCCTGATCGGGGCCGCACTGCTGGTGATCTTCCCCGTGTACTACGTGATCGCCGGGTCGGTCATGGCACCCGGGCAGATCTCGTCGTACCCGCCGGACCTGTTTCCGCACGGGATCTTCACCGGCAACTACCAGGGCGCGACGTCGTCGGGGACGCCGATCGGGCAGCAGTACGTGAACTCGATCCTGCAGACCTCGATCATCACGCTCGCGCAGCTGATCACCAGCGTGCTCGCGGCGTACGCGTTCGTCTTCATGAAGATGTGGGGGCGCAGCGTCCTGTTCGGGCTCTTCCTGGCCACGCTGATGGTGCCGTGGGAGTCGATCGTGCTGCCGAACTACCTGACCATCACCGGCTGGTCGATCGGCGGCGAGCGGCTGACCGCGTCGTACGCCGGGACGATGATCGCGCTGGTGCTGCCGTTCCTGGCGAACGCGTTCGGGGTGTTCCTGCTCCGGCAGTCGTTCCTGCAGTTCCCTGCCGAGCTGCGCGACGCGGCCACGATCGACGGCTGCGGGCACTGGCGGTTCCTGCGGCGGATCCTGCTGCCGCTGAACAAGCCCGCGCTGATGGCGGTCGGGCTGTACGTGTTCCTGTCCGCGTGGAACCAGTTCTTCTGGCCGTTGCTGATCGGCGACTCGGCGTCCCGCCGTACCTTGCAGATCGGCATCAGCCAGCTCAACGACGCGGAGGCCGCCGACCCGGGACTCATCCTGGCCGGCGTCACGCTGTCCATCCTGCCCACGCTGGCCATCGTGGTCTTCGGCCAGCGCTTCATCGTCCGCGGGCTGACCGCGGGTGCGATTCGCTGAGAAAGGTTGATGCTGATGCGATCCGTCCTCCAACGACGTACGGCGGCCGCTGGATCCCTGCTGGCGGTGCTGGCTCTGGTCGCCGCCGGTTGCGGTGGCGACTCCTCGAATGACGACTCCGGCAGCGGGGCGCTGGACGCCCCGGACGCGAGCGCGCTCGACAAGGCGAGCGGGGTCACGAAGGTCACCTTCTGGCACGGCATGAAGGGCGCGAACGGCGCCGCCGTCGACAAGCTGGTGAAGGCGTTCAACGCCGCGAACTCCGGGAAGATCGAGGTCACCGCGGTCTACCAGGGTGACTACGACGACACGATCACGAAGTACAAGACCTCGGTGCAGCAGGGGAACACGCCGTCGGTCGTGCAGATCTACGACATCGGGTCGCGGTTCATGATCGACTCCAAGCAGACCGTGCCGGTGCAGAAGTTCGCCGACAAGGACGGCTACACGCTGGACTCGATCGAGCCGAACATCGCGAACTACTACTCCATCGACTCACAACTGAACTCGATGCCGTTCAACACGTCGATGCCGTTGCTGTACATCAACAAGGAAGCCTTCGTGAAGGCCGGCCTCGACCCGAACAAGCCGCCGTCGAACCTCGACGAGATCATGACGGCCGCGAAGAAGCTGACGATCAAGCAGGGCGGGAAGACCGTCCAGTACGGCTTCAACGCGGCGATCTACGGGTGGTTCATGGAGCAGCTGATCGCCCAGTCCGGGACGACGTACTGCGACAACGACAACGGCCGCAAGGACCTCGCGAACAAGGTGAACTTCGCCGACGAGCAGGGCGTCAAGGTCGCGACCTGGTACCAGGAGATGGTCAAGCAGGGCCTGATGCCGAACACCGGCAAGAAGACCGACGACGCCCAGGCCGTCTTCAAGTCCGGTACGTCGGCGATGCACCTGGAATCGACCGGATCGCTGCGCGGCTACCTCGACGCCGCGAAGGGCAAGTTCACCGTGCTGACCGCGCCGTTCCCGCACCTCACCGCCTCCGACACCGGCGGCCCGATCATCGGCGGCGCGTCGCTGTGGATCGACGGCCCCGGCCACTCGGACGCCGAGAAGCGCGCCTCGTGGGAATTCGTGAAGTTCGCCTCGTCCGCCGCCCAGCAGGCGGCCTGGCACACCGGCACCGGCTACTTCCCGATCAACAAGAAGGCCCTCGACGAGCCCGAGGACAAGGCCTGGGTGGCGCAGTACCCGCAGTTCACCACCGCGATCACCCAACTCCACAACACCAAGCCCACCAACGCCTCCTCCGGCTGCATCCTCGGCGTCATGCCCCAGGCCCGCAAGGCCGCCGAAGACGGCCTGGAAAAAGCCGTCCTAGGCACCGACCCGACCACCGCCATGAAGGCCGCCGCCGACTCCATCAAGCCCCAAATCGACCAGTACAACAAGACAGTCAAGAAGTAGTTCTAATGACAACAGCCGCCCGGAGCCAGCTTCTCCTCCGGGCGGCTGTTGGTCAGCCCCACGCGTGCTACGCAGGCGCTTACTTCGTCGCTCCGCTCCTCACCGCACCCGCTCCGCGCGCTCCCACCCGCCCCCCGCTTGGCGCGGTGCATCTGTTCCCGGCTGACGCCGGGGCCTGTCGGCTGCCGCCGACGAGCTGCGAACTGGCGCTCGCGTGCGACTGACAGCTAGGCAGGCGCTCTGCGACAAACGACCGTCTCGGACGGGACTGGCGGCGCCTGCGGCGCAGCGGTCAGCGATCGCAGCCGGCAACCGGTCATGTGGAGCGGATGACGGATTGCTCCCGGGCGATGGATCACCTTGCCCGGCAAACCCGCAACAGGCGGCACCAAGCTGATGTTCCGCGAGATCCCGACATCAGGGGCGATCGCGCCGGTTGTGCAACCATCCACGCCGCGCAACCCGAACCGGAAGCGCAACGCCAACGCCTGCGACGCGTTCCGCCGTTGAGCCCGCCAGCACCGATGTTCCTCGTCGGCCGATACCGCCGGATCAACCATCGGGCTCGGCACCTTACAACTACCGACGAACTGCCGACTCAGGACACTAGAAGACGCAGCTCAGACACGGAGATGAATCTGCCTACGGCAGGATGGCTATATGCCGAACCGACCGTACGTAGTTCTCTCCGTCGCTGCCTCGATCGACGGTTATATCGACGACAACAACCCTGAACGTCTGTACCTGTCGAATGAGGCCGACTTCGATCGCGTAGACGAGGTTAGGGCGGGCGTCGACGCCGTCCTGATCGGTGCGAACACCATCCGCCGAGACAACCCCAAGCTGCGGATCAAGTCGCAGGAGCGTCGCGACCGCCGCCTGGCCGCTGGTCTGCCTGAGCTGCCGTTCAAGGTGACGATCAGCAGCAAGGCCGATCTCGATCCCGAGTCGAATTTCTTCACAGCCGAGGACGTCGAGAAGCTGGTGTACGTCCCGACGTCAGCTGCGGAAACCGCCCGTGAGCGGCTCGGTGAGGTAGCGACGATCGTCGGTGCCGGCGATCCTCTGGACCTCGAGGCAGTGCTCGCGGACCTCTCGAACCGCGGCGTGAGCCGTCTGATGGTCGAGGGTGGCGGCCACATCCACACCCTGTTCCTGACTGCTGCGCTGGTCGATGAGATCCACCTTGCCGTCGCACCATTCTTCGTCGGCGACTCCACAGCCCCGCGGCTGGTCGTCGATGGCGAGTTCCCGCAAGACTTCCGGCATCGAATGCATCTAGCAGAGGTGCAGCAGATCGGTGACATCGCCCTACTGCGCTACCTCCTCGCGGAGCCGACCGATGCCTGATACAGCTGTCGCCGACCGCCGTTGGCTCGAGGAGACGATCCAGCTCTCAAAGAAGTGTCCGCCTTCGAAGACCGCCTTCTCGGTCGGAGCGATCATCGTCTCGACCGATGGCGAAGTCATCGCGACTGGATACTCCCGCGAAGGTGATCCGCACGATCACGCCGAGGAGACTGCCCTCGCGAAGGTCGAAGATGATCCGCGACTCCTCTCCAGCACCATCTACACCAGCCTGGAACCGTGCAGCAAGCGCTCGTCGCACCCGCAGACCTGCACTCAACTGATCCTCGCGGCGGGGATCCCCCGGGTGGTTCTTGCCTGGCGTGAGCCGAACATCTTCGTCGACTGCGAGGGCGCTGAGCTGCTGCGCGCGGCAGGCTGCGAAGTCATCGAGATTCCCGACCTCGCGCCGGCCGTTCGAGCGGTCAACGCCCATCTTTTGGATGACTCGGCCAACTAGTGGTCGAGAACCTTCAAGTGGTCGGCGAACAACGCCGTCAGGCTCTCTAGCACCGCCCGGCCCTTGGCCGGCGTTGCCAAGGACGGGCTGCCGATGATGCCCGTCTCGGTGTAACCGCGGAGTCCAGTCACCAGCAGGTCCGGGCGGTCGCGAGCCTCATGATCCGCGGTGCGGTATGAATCGCGAACGAGGTCTGGATACGCGTGCAGCATGATCGAGGTCTCGATCTCGCCACCGTGCATGTCGCCACCCCACGTGCTCTCCAGGCCCGCACTCGTACGGGCCGCAACCCAGTCGTCGCCTTGGGGGTACAGCACCACTCGTGGCCCAGACACATTAGCTTCCTGCGTGACATTGGCAAGCACGTGATTGCCGCCGTGGCCGTTGACGATGACAAGACGTTCGACGCCGCTCCGCGCCAACGAAGTCCGGATGTCGTCGATGACCGTCATCACAGTCGACGCGCTGATACTGACCGTCCCAGCGAAGCCCTCGTGTTCGTGCGAACACGAGATCGTAATCGGCGGAAGGAGGCGGAGGTTGTATGTCTCGGCGACGCCCTTGGCGATCAGGCAAGCGACGATTGTGTCAGTGATCAACGGCAAGTGATCGCCGTGCTGCTCGAAACTGCCAACAGGTAGAACGGCGATGGTCGCCTTGCGAGCGGCCTCGTCGGTGGAGGTGGCGGTGGTCAGCAGGTGCACGAACATCTCCCTCTGTCTTGCGCGCGATCAGCAATGCTCATCACAGGGTGGCAAGTTGTCGCTGGAGCTGCTTCGCCTGGTCGCCGGCACCGATCGTGGTCAGAAGCCCTGGAACCCGGGCAAGCTGTCCGACGATGCGCTGAGACCGGGTATTGGCAGCGATCGACAACGATTGCTGAGCAACCGCGACAGCGTTGTCAGGCTCCTCGCTGATAGCGTATGCGACGGCGAGGCGCGACAGGCACAGCCCGAGGTCTCGGCGGAACTCAGGCTGCCACACCTTGAGTCCCTGGTGCAGTGTCTTTATCGCTTCGTTGGGCTTCTCAAGCTCCACCCAACAGTTGGCAGCTTCCATCTCGATATAGCTCGGTGTGCAGTACCGAGCGATGTCGTTCTCGTCCTCTACCGGCTGGTTGGCGAGCTCATAGGCCTGCTGCAGCATTCTGGCGCACCCCGTGGCGTCGCCGCTGATGGCGTACGCCTGGGCTGCCTGACGGTAGGCCACCGCCCGGACCTGGGGCGAAAGGGCTGAGCCGTTCTGGAGTGCTTCCTTCGCGAACCCAAGCGCGAGATTCGGTTTGTTTGCGTCGCTCGCGATGCTGCTCTTCCGCATCTGGATGTACGACGTCAGGTGTGAGTCTTCGGCTTCCTGGGCGTAGTCCAGGGCGATGTTCGACCAGCGCATCGCCTCCCGGAGGTCGCCTGCGTCCTGGTTCACCCAGCCGGCGAATTCGGCGAAGCGAGCTGCTACGTAGAGAAGCTGCGTCTGACCGTGTCCCCGGCTATTCCCGACCAAGTCCTCGATGAACTTGACCTGATGTGGCACCACTGGGACGAGCGAACGGGAACCCGCCAGATTGTCCGTCGCGGCGTACTGCTGCAGGGTCAAGAGCAGGGAGTCAGCAACACTCGGCCCCGCCGAAACGAGGTGTGCGGGTAGCCGCAGGTCCGAAGGGAGAGATGCGCTGGCGTTTGCCCGCGGAAGGCGCTCCGGAGTTCCGCTCGGCATGTCAAACCAAAGCACGTCGGCGGGGATGCCGAGGACCCGAGCGTAATGCTCCAGCTTGTCCAGCTCCCGCACACGATTGCGGCCCGACTCCAGTCGACTCAGCTGGCTCTGAGTGATACCCAGCCAGTTGCTGACGACTGTCTGCGGCAACGGTCTGTGTCCATGCGTCGGATGTGACCGGTAGGCGTAGAGCAGCGCTCCCATGTCTCGGCGTGAGGCGGCCTCATGAATCTCAGGCGATTGCCAGAACTCCGCGGGCATCTCCGGCGGCGCCGGGGCAGCGGCCTGGCGGACACGACGGCAGGGCGAACACAGCGACGCGGTGTTGTCGCGCGCCAGGACAGCGCCGCAACTGGCGCATCGTCCTGAGGCCATCTTGGCGGCCATCGGTCTCTCCCCGATCCCCGGTACTGAAGCACCACCACCCCAGGATATCGGGCGGACACGAACAGTATGCGCGGCACGCATAGGAGTGATGCGCGAAGAGGTTATACGGAGCGTGATCACTTCCCTACGGTGATGACTCATCAGCTAGTTCGGGCAGGAACAGAGCGAGGTGGGTTGCATGATTCCCGGCATGTGGATCCTGGCCATCGTGGCGGTGGTGGTCGCCGCGTTGATGGTTCGCAACATCGCGCGGGAGGTGCGCAGCGAATGACCACGTTCGTGGATGCCTCGCAGCCATCGGAGCGCAGGGTGCGTGTTTGGTTCGGCGAACACGTCATTGCGGAGTACACCACCGAGCCAGGCAAGGCGATCCGGTACCAGGCGGCCATGACTCGCCGCTTCTACAGCCTCCGCGTGACGATCGAGCCGGCCATTCCGGTGGTGAACCTAGATGCTGTCGATTCGTGAACGGCCAGCACCGCCGCGGCTGGTGGTCCCGGCTCTGGGAGCGCTTGGTGGCCACCTTCCGCCGCTGGATGGAAGAGGAGCGGTGACCGACTACACCAGGCCGCTGCTCCTCGGTTACGCCCGTCGAGATCTGTTTCTGTCGGCGCAGCACGTCACGGCCTTGAAGCGCGAGCTCGGCAGGTTCGCGCAGCTCGAAGGCTTCGCCATGGGATCCGTCTATCTCGAGGATCCAGAGACGACACCGGCCGCCTTCCAAGCGCTGGTGGAGTCGGTCAACCGCTACGAGATCACCACGGTAGTGCTACCGGAGTGCCGGCACCTCGCATTGGTGGGCGACCCGGAGGCGGTGAAACGACAGTTCGAGCGGGTCACGGGGGCTCGCTTCGTGCTGCACGAGCCCGCTCCCTGAGCTGGCGGGACCGGTGGGGAGTCGTCGTCCTCAACCTCTCTCACGTGCAGCTGATCGTCTGCACACCCATCGGTCCCGTCACTACTGATCTCTGTCCGAGCCTTCCCCTCCCCTGTGGAGGGCTCGGACAGAGATCCCACAAGCCGGCCGCCCCGGCGTTGAGAGCGAGTCAGCGCCGGGGCTGCCGTTCCATCACATCAGAGAGGAATCGAAATGGATCCGAAGCAGTCGCTCGACACCGAATTCGAACTGGACGTCCGCGTGGTCACCGACGTCGTGCCGCCGGCCAACGCCGGCTGCGCCACCGACGACGGCTGCGCGGCGTCGTGCGCGTCGAGCTGCGCCAGCGACGTCTGACGCAGCCAATCGAGGGGCCGGAGCACTGCTCCGGCCCCTCCTCAGACTCGAACGACAGGAGGACTGATGGGCAACGGCGACAGCAAGCTCCTGTACCGCCACAGCGGTGCAGCACTGCTACGAGCGACCGTGGCACCCACACACGATCGCCCTGATCGATGGCCTGACTTGAACGACATCGATGATTGTCGTGCTTGGCTGGACGATGTGTGGCTTGAGCCGCGCCTCACGGCCGCGATCCGACATGCCAGCTCCGGACTGGCAAAGCGGCTGGACGCCATCTGCTCCGGCGAAGCCTTGTCGAGCAAACAGGTCCGGCGAGCGACTCTGTCCATCGTCCGCTACCTCCTCCGATTGTCCGGTCGTCAGACGCCGTTCGGCCTTTTCTCCGGTGTCGCCCCGGTCGCTATCAACGCAAGAAGCTCCGCGTGCTGGGGAGCCGGGCATCGAGCGTTCATCCGAGCAAATGCACAATGGGTCGACGACGTGGTCGATCGGTTGGAGCGAGAACCTGGAGTGCTCGATCGGCTCAATGTTGTGTTCACGAACCTGACAGCCCAGCGGGGCGACGACCTCGACCTACCGCACGGCACGGCACGGCTACTCATTCGTCGCACGCGACCCGTTCAAGTGATCCAAGAGCTCTGCCAATCACCGATCCAGTTCGCTGCGTTGATCAGCAAGCTAGGCGAGCAATTCCTTAGCACTCCCGAGGCGAAGATCCGAAGCCTGGTCACCGACCTGGTGAAGCAACGGTTCCTGATTACGAGCCTTCGGCCTCCGATGACTGTCGCCGACCCGTTGGAGTGCATCATTCGGCAACTACACGAAGCCGACCTTGTACCAAGCAGCAGCGGGGCAACGATCCTGAGGCGCCTCGAGGTGATCGCTGCAGATATCGCCCGCCACAACCACCGAGACCTCAACGATGAGGACGGGACGGACATCCAAGCCGCGCTGGGCGCGCAGATGCGCCAGCTGTCCAAGGCGGGCAGAACACCACTTGCCGCCGACGTTCGCCTCGACTGCGAGGTGCAAGTTCCCAAGCACGTTGCCGAAGAGCTGAGCTATGCGGCGACGGCACTGATGCGACTCACACGCCAGCCAACCGGCTCCGCGGTTTGGCGCGACTACTACATAGCCTTCTGCGACAGGTACGGCATCAACGCGTTGGTGCCGCTCAGCGATGTCGTCAATCCGGAGACCGGGCTCGGCCTGCCTGCGACCTATCCCGGCAGCACGGCGACATCCAATCCGAGTGGTCTCTCAGAGCGCGACGAACGATTGCTCGCGCTGGCATGGGGCACCATGGCCGACAACAACCCGGAACTCGTTCTGACCGACCAGGTCATCCGAAGCCTCGCGGTCGGTGACCCGTCAGTCGAGCGGCCTATCCCGCCGCACGTCGAATTGGCCGCCCAGATTCTTGCAAAATCGACCGATGCACTCGATCGCGGCGACTACACACTCGTCGTCCACCCTGGGCGCTCGGCCGGGACCTTCACATCTCGCCTGGCGTACCTGGTGCCCGAGGGCGGACTTGAGGAGGTCTATCGAGGTGTCCCCACAGCTATTGACGGCGCTTTGCCAGTCCAGTTGTCTTATCCGCCGACGTTCACCCATGCAGAGAACATCAGCCGAGTGCCTGCTTACGTCCCGCACGTCCTGTCGCTCGGTGAGCACCGCAGCGACGACACCAACGCTATTCCGCTCGATGATCTGGCCGTGACCGCTACCCGAGACAACCTCTACCTCGTCAGCATCTCTCAGCGGCGTGTCGTCGAACCGCAGTCCTTTCACGCGCTCGCGATCGAGAAGCAGTCTCCGCCGATCGCCCGCCTTCTAGGTCACCTGTCTCAGAGCCTGGGCGCGGCCTGGCATCGGTTCGATTGGGGACCGGCCGCTCAGCAACTGCCTTACCTTCCACGAGTACGTTACCGGCGAGCAGTCCTGTCACCGGCTACCTGGCGGATCAGGGTCGACGACTTGTCGTCATCCACCAACGACGCCATCTGGCATGCATCTCTTGAAGACTGGCGGGCGCGGTGGGCCTGCCCAGCAACCGTGGAGCTGCAGGATGCCGACCGATCGCTGCCCGTCACCCTGACCGAACCAGCCCACGCCGCAATCGTGCGTTCTCAGCTCGCAATGCTCGGCTCCGTCGTCCTTGCCGAGACCGCGGGAACCGGCGATTTTGGCTGGATCGGTGGCTACGCGCACGACATCGCGATGCCGCTTGAAACGACCAGGCCGGCCACGCGACCTCCGGCGGCAGCAACGAGCGGCACAGTCACGCGGCGCGACCACGGGCAGCTTGCCGCATCCGCAAAGGCCCGGTGGCTGTACCTCAAACTCCACACCCACCCCGAACAGATGGACAACCTGATCGCCACCGAGATTCCGAGGCTGCTCAGTGAGATCGATCAGCCCGACTACTGGTTCGCGCGTTACCGCAGTCCGCGAGAGACGGACCATGTGCGATTGCGTCTTCGAGTGCAGAACGCAGAACAAAGTACGAGGTTGCTCGTAGCAACTAGCAGGTGGGCTGAACATCTTCGAGACGAGAGCAAGATCGGGCGGCTGGTTGTAGATACCTACTACCCAGAAAACGGCCGTTACGGTGGCGGCACGGCAATGCTCGCAGCTGAGGCGGTCTTCGTCGCCGACTCGCGTCTCGTCGCCGCGCAGCTGCAATACCTTGCACGAACCGTCGTCGATCCGAGCGTCCTCGCCGCGGTGAACGTGCTCGGCACCCTCGACGGCTTCTTTGGGAACCTCGCAGCGGCTTGCGCCTGGCTGACCAACAACCGACCGCCCCTCGACGCGCTTGCCGACCGCCGGCTTACCGAGTCGGTCATCAAGCTGACACGGGCCGGTCTCCCCGCCAGCATCCCAGGCTGGAACACCGAGTTGACGAGCACCTGGCAAGAGCGTGCCGATGCCCTGGCGAACTACCGAACGCTGCTGTCCGACACAGGGCGGATCAACGACGTTCTCGAATCACTCCTGCACATGCATCACAACCGCGCGATAGGGATCGACCGAGACGGTGAGGCTGTGTGTCGGCGTCTGGCCCGCCAATCCGCGATCGCCTGGAATGCGCGAGTCGCACGGGTATCCCAATGACAGCGACCGCGCGGCAATTCACATCAGACATCGCGAGACATTCCCTTGGGCGCGGCACAGCTGGTCAAGCCCTCCTCCATATCGAACGGGCTCGTATCGGCCGTGGCAGCTGGCGACGGGCGCACGAGCGCATCGTCAAGATGACCGATGTGCCTATCGCAGCTCATACCGAGAGCAGCCTGTTCGAGGGGGCGCCGGCGGTTGCCTACGTCTTGGCGACAGCCAACCAGGCTCCGTATGGACCAGCGCTCGCAACCCTCGACAGATACATCGACGAACTCACGCGAGAGCGGCTCCGACGTGCACACCGCCGCATTGAAAGCGGGCTGCTACCAGAACTGCGCGAGTTCGACCTGATCAGTGGATTGACTGGACTTGGCGTGTACCAACTCCGCCGGCACAGCGGCGGTGACATCCTCCACCAGGTGCTGGAATACCTCGTGCGGCTCTGCGAACCACTCGCCGTCGACGGCCGAGTCCTGCCTGGGTGGTGGACCGCCAACGACATTGCGGATCACCTCTCGGAGAATTGGCCGGGCGGCCACGGCAATCTGGGCATCGCACACGGCATCTCGGGCCCCCTCGCCCTGATGGCGATTGCCGCGCGACGCGGCGTCGATGTCCCGGGACAACTCGAGACGATCGAGAGCATCTGCTCTTGGCTTGACCACTGGCAACAGGGCGACGGAGAAACCGCATGGTGGCCTGGGACCGTCACCAAACGCGAGTTCGACAGCGATCAGCTCCAACAGGCGGGACCGCAGCGACCCTCGTGGTGTTATGGCACCGCTGGTCTTGCCCGCGCTCAGCAGCTGGCTGCACAGGCACTCAACGACCTGAGACGCCAGCGCCACGCAGAAGCAGCTTTGCTGGGTTGCATCACCGATGCCGCTCAGCTGAGTCAACTCAGCGATGCGACCCTCTGCCACGGGTGGGCGGGGCTGGTACAGGCCACCAAGCGAGTTGCCGCTGATGCCGGCGCACGGAGCCCGCTGACGGCGAAGCTACCTGAGTTGACTCAACGGCTCGAAGAGCTCGCGGCCCTTGATGCATCAATGCACCGCGCCGAACTGCTGGAAGGCAGCACCGGCGTTCGCCTGGTTCAAATCTCTGCCGCATCAACTGATGAGCCCATGTCGGACTGGGACGCCTGCCTGCTGCTCAACGGCTGACAGGCGTCCCTGACGAACTGTCCGTCCGCCCGACTACGATCAACCCGCCGCCATCCAAGGCCCGGCCACGAAAGGCAACGATGAACACCATCACCAACAAGCCGGAGGCCTTGCGTGCGGCCATGGTCGACCACATCAAGGCAGCCGGCCATGCCACGAGTCCAGCAGTCGAACAGGCGATGCGCACCGTTCCACGGCACGACTTTGTTCCCGGGGCCACCGTCGAAGACGCTTACGCCGACATTGCGGTCATCACCAAGCGCGCCAGCGATGGCTCCGCCCTGAGCTGCGCGTCCGTGCCCACGGTCGTTGCGATGATGCTCGACCAACTCCAGGTCCAGCCCGGCAACCGCATCCTGGAGATCGGCGCGGGCACCGGGTACAACGCCGCTCTGCTCGCTCAGCTAACCGGTCCTGGTGGCGCCGTGACCACCGTCGATATCGACTCCGAGGTCACCACGGGCGCCCGCAGCGGTCTGGACGCCACCGGCAACGAGCATATCGAGGTCATCACGCGCGACGGATCGCTTGGCGCGCCTGAAAACGCACCGTATGACCGGATCATCTTCACTGTCGGCGCGTGGGACCTGGCGCCGGCCTTTTGGGAGCAGTTGGCTCCGGGAGGCCGCCTGGTTGTGCCGCTGCGTTGGCGCGGCCAGACGCGCAGTGTGGCGTTCGTTCGGGACGGTGATGCCCTGGTCTCGGACTCGATGGAACTGTGCGGTTTCGTCCCCATGCTCGGGCAAGAAGGCGAGCGGAGCAGCTCCATCGATGCTGACGGGCTCGTGACGTTGTTCTGGGACATTGACCAAACGATCGACGCCACAAGACTGACCGGCGTCCTCGACCAGACCAAAGAGTCGATCTGGTCCGACGTCATGGTCGGATCAGAGGAACCCTTCGACGGCATTTGGCTGCGGATCACCGGCCACGACAGCCGCATCTGCCGCATCTCCGCCGACCACGCCGCTGTGGAAGCCGGCCTGTGCACCCCCGCCATCCCGATCCGCAGCCCAGCGCTGATCGAGGATGACAGCCTGGCGTACCTCGCTATCCGGAAAGTTGAGAGGGGCAGGTACGAGCTGGGCGCCATCGGGCACGGCACGTACGGCGCCCATCTCGCCGGACAGCTCTGCGACGAGATTGAAGCCTGGAACCACAACCGCAACGCCCAGCCCCGTGTTCGCGCGTATCCGGCCGGCACGCCCACATCAGCAATCCCGTTCGACCAATCGCTGAACCACGAGGTGATTCAGAAGTCCGCGTCGCGACTGGTTGTAAGCGTGGGCTGAGTCGCCCGGTGAGGAGTTGTCCACAGGTGTAGCTCGGGGCCGCACGTTTGTGCGGCCTGGAGGCCCACGCCTGTCTCGCTCTCGTCTACCGCGCAGATGACGAAGCCGCATGTGCGCTGCGCTCCAGGCCGCCCAAGCCGCCGGACATGACGGCATCTACGCCATTGCCTCGGCGAGCGACACCTAACTGAGACGACCTGCCAAGCGGTACTCGCGAACGAGTTGTCCACGGCATCATCCACCGCCGCTCCGGGGCTGCTCGAGCCAACTCCCCAGCGGTTAGTCATCTGCCGCTTCCTCCACCGCTCCCACTCACCGAATGGCAGACCATGACCGACCATGCGCAGGAGCTCCTCGCCACGATCGGCAAGGCGATGGCCCGGTCAGCCTTCCCAGGATGCGAAGAAGCCGAACTGAAGATCACGGGCGCAGGGCCTTTGTCGGGGACGACCTTCTCCGCAAACGCCGCGGACGGCTCTGTCAATCGCAAGATCGGTCTGGAGCGCGACGGCCAAGATGCTGCCGATCAACTGCGCAAGGAGATGTACCAGCCCGGCAAAGGAGCCTGGTACAACGCCACCATCACCTTGACCCGCAGCGGCCGGCTGACCGCCGACTTCGACTACGACACCCCACCCTTCGAAGGCGACGCCGACCCCGACCTCTTGATCGAAGATCATCGACTGTTCCCCCGCGATCCCGAACACCTGCCGACGTGGCATCCTGCGAAACAACAGTCATGACACCAGGAGCATGCAAGCTGACTCGCCTGCTTGGATGACGGTCGGCGTTCACTCAGTCTTCCTCGTCGCGATCCTCGTTCCTGCGACGACGGGACGCTTGCTCAGCAATCCTGTTGGAGAGCTTGCCCGTTGCCGACTTGGCTCGGCCGAAAGTGTCGTTGCCGAGGCGCCTGGCGGCGTCGATGCCGTCTGCCCCCGTATCGAGCGCCTTGTCTCTCACGTCAGTGGCCGCGTCCACCCATCGTCTCGCCTCCAACGACTGTCGATCGCGCTCGATCCCGAGCCGCCCCTGGAAGTTGACGATGGTCTTCGCGACGTGGTTGCTCGCCTGCACCACCTCCCGGGAGTTGGTCGGGTGCAGCAGGACCTTTGTATTGGCCCTGCCAGCCGCTGCATCCATTCGAGTCATGAGGCTCTCGGTGGTTCGTGAGATGAGCCCCAACCGGTTGTTGCGGGCTGCGCGAAGTGCGAGGCGATGCCGGTCCAGCTCGTCCGGGGACGCATCCAGCACTCGGTCCAGCTCGAGCACGGCAATCGCGTCCTGTAGTTGGAAGCAGCGTGCCAGAACGGCGAGCCATTCCTGAACCTTCAGCTCGGCTTCTTTGGCCGACTTCGCGAGCTCACCGAGCTTGGCAGCGCGCTCCACCTTCTCCGCGAGTGCATCGAGTTGACGCAACGCGTAGGCCTGGGTTCGTGCGATCGTCAGCGTGGTGGCCTGTACCTTCGACCAGGTGACCTCGGAGACACGTCCGACCTCTTGTCGGATGGTCATGGCCTCCTCGATCACGAAGTCCACGCCGATCATGTCCGCCAACACAGCGTCCTGCTGAGCGCGGAGTACGTCGTCGAGCTTCTTGTCGATCGTGGCGAGGTAGTCCGTGATCTCATCCATGGCCTGCTGCATCGCGAGCTGCGCCATGATCCCCGCTGCACCAGCCAGAACCGCCGGGTTGGTTAGAAGTGTCCCGGGGCCCTTCGCGAATTCGACGAATCCTTTGATCTGCCCATGGCTTCCCTTCAGGGTGCCTGTGCTGAGCCCTGTCTTCGAGCTTCGTCTCAGCCCGTGCTTCTGCACAAGCTGCGCGGACTCCTTCGTCAGTTTCACCCAACGCCCTGAGTTTGCCGCGATCTCGGAGCCTGCCTGTGCAACTCCAGCCCCCGCACTGAGAACCGACCCGAGCCGTTGCAACCCGAGGTCCTCCGATGGCAGCCCCTCGGAGACCAGAAAGCGTTCGACAGCCGCCGGGTCACCGACCACTGCCAGCCCATCGCCGTCACTGATCAGCTGAATCTCGTCATCCATTATCGGCTCCTGGGTGTGGGCGGGAAAAGGTAGCTCTTGTCAGTTGAGGGTGGCGCAGTCGGGGCGCTATTGAGTCTCTTGAGTCTCTGCAGGTGTCGGCGCCATCGTCGACCGGCGGACCGCCCTCGCCTCGCATCAGGCCGCATAGCGCGGTGCCATTGCTTCCATCTGCTCGATGACAAGCTTGATCGCGCCCGGCTGCCTATCCGGCGGGTACTTGTACTTGACCAATAGTCGCTTGATAGACGATCGGAGCTTGGCACGTACGTCGTCGCGAACCGTCCAGTCGGTCTTGATGTCGCGGCGCATGACCTCGACCAGCTCGCGGGCGATCTGCGCGAGGACTTCTTCTCCCTGGACTTCGACGGCGGACTCGTTCGTGCTCACTGCGTCATAGAAGGCCAGTTCGTCCTCAGACAGCGGCGGGCTGAAATGCCCGCCGCGGTCGGCCTCGGCCGCGACCTCCTTGGCCATCTCGATCAGCTCGGCGATGACCTCTGCTGAAGTGAGCTGCTGGTTGGTGTACTTGTTCATGAGCTCACGGATGCGCTCAGAAAACGCACGCTGCCGAATCAGGTTGTTGCGGGTCGCCTTGCCGGACTCCTCAGTCAGCAGATCGCGGAGCGCTTCGATCGCGAGGTGCGCGTTCTCGGCCTTCTGCGCCTTCAGCTGGAACTCCGGACCGAGGTCGGATAGCGACGGCTTGGGGAGGCCAGCCGCCTCGTAGATGTCGACAATCTCGCCGGTCGCAGTCGACGTCGCGACCAAGTTGGACAGCAGTCGCTGCACCTCCTCAGGCACCGGGCGCCCCGATGCCTGACGTTCCTGCGCGTCGAACTTGGCCATCCATACCCGCACTTCCTCATAGAACTTCGCATCCTGGCGAAGGTCCTCGAGTGTGTCGCGACCCGACGCGAGTGCCCATGCTCGTGCGAGCTGGTTGGCTAGCTTCCGGAACTGCTGAGCGAGCGTGCTCTCGCCCTCCCCAGGCTGATTGCCCGGAGTCGCCGGCGAACGGAGGTAGTTGGTCAAGCCGACCGCGGCTTTGATCCAGCTCGTCGCGTCCCTGTGTAACTTCGTACGCCAGTCGTATCCGGCGCAGAGACTGTCAAGACTCGCCAGCAAAGACCGCGCAAGGACAGCGGCTTCGTCGACATTCCGACCGACGGGTTGTTGCAGCTGATCCGTCGCTGTGTACTCCGCCAATGCCTTGCTGAGGTTGTCGGCCAAGGGTGCGTAGGCGACCAAGAGACCGCTGGGCTTACCACGGAAAGTGCGGTTGACCCGCGCAAGCGTCTGCATCAGCAGGGCGCCCTTGAGTGGGCGGTCGAGGTAGAGAGTATGCAGCGGTGGAGCGTCGAATCCGGTGAGCATCATGTTCTGGACGATGACGATCTGGAGCGGATCCTCGGCGTCCTTCAGGCGCTTCTGGATGCGCTTGTTCAGTCCATCGCGTCGAAGATGCTTCGCAATTAGGCCTGTATCCGTGGCATCCCCCGAGTAGACGACTTTGATGGCGCCGTCGTCGATGCCGTCTTGGTGCCACTCAGGGCGAAGTTTGACGATCTCCTCGTAGAGATTCGCGCAGATCTCGCGGGTTGCTCCGACGATGAACGCCTTGCCCGGCGAGGTGATGAACGGCGCCATTGCCTCGGATCGCTTGTCCCAGTGATCGAGAATGTCTGCCGCCAGCGCCCGCAGCCGAGCCGGGGCCCCGTAGACGGCGTTGATCACCGCGACCGACTGCTCGATCCGCTCACGTTCGACGTCGTCGAGTCCGGTGGTCATCTCGTCGGCAGCTTCGTCGAGCTGGTCCTCAGTCACCTCGCCGTCGAGCTTGACCTGGATGATGCGAGGCTCGAAGTAGACCGGAACCGTCGCGCCGTCATTGACTGCACGCGTCAGGTCATACGTGTCAATGACACTGCCGAAGACCTCTTGGGTGTTCCGGTCGGCGAACGAGATCGGCGTACCTGTGAACGCGATGAACGCGGCATTCGGGAGTGCATCGCGGATGTGCCGGGCGAAGCCATCAAGGTTGTCGTAGTGGCTGCGGTGCGCCTCGTCGACGATGACGATGATGTTCCGGCGATCGGTCAGCAACGGGTGGTCGAGGCCTGCCCGACGCTCTCTGTCTGTGCGGCCGAACTTCTGCAGGGTCGTGAAGTAGATCCCGCCGGTGGTGCGATTAGACAGCTCGGCTCTGAGCTGAGAACGGGTCGCCACCTTGACCGGAGTCTCAGCAAGGAGGCGTGACCTGTTGAACGTCTCAAAGAGCTGGCTGTCGAGCTCGGTACGGTCGGTGACAACGACGAGAGTCGGATTCTTCAGCTTGGGCTGGAGACTGACCATGTGGGCGTAGAGTTCCATCTCCATCGACTTGCCAGAGCCCTGCGTGTGCCAGACCACGCCAGCCTTGCCGTTGCTCTCGACCGCGGCCACCGTAGATCCAACCGCCTTGGTCACCGCGAAGTATTGATGCGGCTTGGCAATGCGCTTCGCGTATCCCTCGGCTCCTGCATCGAAGGCCACGAAGTTGCGCAGCAGTTGGAGAAACCTCTCCTGGTTACAGACTCCATTGAGCAGGAACTCCAGTTCGATGCCCAGGTCGGCCTCGGAGTCCGACGCGCCAGGTGTCAGCCGCTTCCCGTCATCATCGACGTTCCATGGCGAGTAGTGATTGAACGGGGTGAAGGGCGTGCCGTACCGGGCCGTGATGCCGTCACTGATGATCGACAGCACACAGAACCGGAACGCCATCGGGAATTCACGAAGGTACGTGGCCAACTGCGCATGCGCGGCGGCAACGTCCGCGTGCTCGGAACTCGCCTTCTTGAGCTCAACGACGACGACCGGCATACCGTTCACGTACAGAACGACATCGAACCGCCGCTCGTGCTCAGACGACCTGACGGTGACCTGGTTGACTGCTAGGAACTCATTGTCCTCGACAACATGACTGACGAGTCGGATCGTCGGGTTCTGCTCGATGCCGTCGGAGTCGATGTAGCTGATACCGCGATAGCCGTGAACCAGAATCTCGTGCAGCCGATAATTCTCAGCCAATGCATCCTGCGACTTGGGAGCCACAATTTCCGCGAGCGCCTGCTCGACGTACTCTCCTGGAACCAACGGATTCAGCCGCCGCATCGCCTCAAGTAACCGCCCCCGCAACACGATGTCATCCCAAGTTGTCCGCCCCCCTTCGCCCCCCGGCGCAACCTCTGCCCCATGAAGCGGTTCCCACCCATGCTCGAAGAGCTGCTCCAACGCAACCTTCTCCCATTCCGCCTCACTAATCATTACAAAACCCCCTCCACAACCTTCTCCGCGTCCTGCACCCGAACCCTGCCTGACATCAGCAGCGGCAGTAGCTCATCCCGCGTCTCCGCCAGCTTCAAGGATTCAATCTCGGCCGCAAGCGCGACCGTCCAAAGTCCAGTCATCAGCTGATCAACGCGCTGGACCTCGTCCGGCGCTGGCACGCTCACGGGCTCATCAAGATGACGACGCTGAATGTGGCCCATCGTCGTGGCCTTGTCCGCGGCGATTGCCTTGAACTCGTCGAGCTTCGCATGTACCGCCTGATTCACGAGCCACTTCGGCCACCCTGCGTTGGGTATGACCTTGAAGATGTGCTGGTTGACGATCGCCTCCGGCCTGAACCATCGGGTCGCGGTCAACGATCCCGACCAGGCAAACAACAGGTCGCCTGGTCGGGCGAGGTGGTCCTCCGGAACATCAATGTCGTTGTAGACCGTCGACGCCCCGATCCCCGAGTTGAGCTCGGCGATCCGCACGACGACCCGCCCCATCCCGGTCGCGTCTCTGGTGTACGCCTTGCCGTTGACGAAGCGTGCGAGCGATGAGAGCGGAACTTGTTTCCCGGCGGCGATCGCGCGGAAGTGAGCCTCCGCCAACTCATCGGCGCTGCGGACAACGCGCTCGTTGGCAGCGATCTTCTCGTCGAGCGCCTCCAGAACCTCCGCGATCGCCCGCTGCTCATCCAAAGACTCCGGCCATTTGACCGGCAATGGGTGGAAGTGATTCCGGTTTAGAGTTGGACTTGCGGATCCGACATTCAGATGCGCAGGATCGATTGTCAGGAGCGCATAGTACACGAATCGTGGAAGATTTCCTCTGAAATCTTTCACCCACAGCGTGGTGTCGTGCGGCCAGAAGGGCCCGTCGACATAATAAACCCGCCCCAGAGTTCCCTTTCGGCCAATTATCACGCCCGGCCCGTCGTTCATCGATCTATTATGATGCGAACTGATTCCACCCGAGGATACGACCGGGATGGCGCCGTCGAGCACTTGCTTATCCTTCGTGATGTCATATCCACGCTGAAGCGTCACCACCTGGCCCCAAGTAGTGATCCTCCAGTCAGCCATGGATCCGCTCCATCGCTTGGCGCACTGCGGTCTCGCGGCGTGCCGACTCGTCGAAGGCCGTCAGAAGTTCCTTGGCGAGGCGCTCGATCTTCGTGTCGATGGGCTCCCCATCGTCCTCGGTTTCGATTGCACCGACGTAGCGGCCAGGGGTTAGCGCGTATCCGGCATCCTTGATCTCGGCGAGAGTGGTCGACCTGCAGAAGCCTGGGATGTCTTCGTACTTCACGCTCTTGGCCGCGGCGGAGGTTGATCCTCGCCAAGCATGATAGGTGTCGCCGATTCGGACAATTTCTTCGGGGGTTAGGTCGCGCTCTGCTCGGTCGATCATGTAGCCGAGGTTTCGGGCGTCGATGAAGAGGACCTGGCCGGTTCGGTCGATGGAGCCTTGCTTGCCAATGGCCTTGTCCTTGGCGAAGAACCATAGGCACACGGGGATGCCGGTGCTGCGGAAAAGTTGCGTAGGTAGGGCGATCATGCAGGAGATCAGATCGGCTTCTACGATCTGGGCCCGGATGTCGCCTTCTCCGTTCGAATTCGAGGACATGGAGCCGTTGGCCATAACTACGCCGGCGCGGCCACCGGATGCCAGCTTCGACAAGATGTGTTGAATCCAGGCATAGTTGGCGTTGTTCGCGGGCGGCACGCCGTACACCCAACGCTTGTCTTCGACACTGCGACTCCAGACCTTCAGATTGAAAGGCGGATTCGCCATCACGAAGTCCATTTTCACATCTGCATGCTGATCGCGCGCAAACGTGTCGCCTGCGACCGCGCCCAGTCCATCGTTGCCGATGCCGTGGATCGCTAGGTTTAGCTTCGCCAGGCGCCAGGTTTCATCGATCGATTCCTGCCCGAAGACCGACACACTTTTTGGGTCGCCATTGTGTTCGTGAATGAACTTCTCGGTTTGCACGAACATTCCGCCTGAACCACAACAAGGATCGTACACGCGGCCAGATGCCGGTTCGAGCACCTCGACAATGACTCGAACGACGCTAGGCGGAGTAAAGAATTCCCCACCACGCTTTCCCTCAGCCCGAGCGAAGTTTCCTAGGAAGTACTCGTAGACCTCGCCCATCAAGTCACGGGCGCGATGTTCGCCAGAACGACTGAAGCGCGCGCTATTGAACAGGTCGATCAGCTCGCCGAGTCTTCGCTGATCAACACCTTCGCGGTTGTAGCGCCGCGTGAGTGTTCCACGCAGGCTTGGGTTTGCTTCCGCGATCGAATCCATCGCGTCATCTATCAACGACCCGATGGTACGCGCAGGCTGGTCGCCGATGGCTGGCCTTCCCTTCGCGTTCTCGGCGAGGTACGTCCACCGCGCCTCTGGCGGTACGACGAAGACTCCGTAGCCCTGGTATTCCTCTGGGTCGTCGATCAGATCGGCGATCTGGTCCTCGTCGTAGCCCTCAGCCGTCAGGTCGGCACGGATCGCCTCGCGGCGTTCGTCGTACGCGTCAGAGACGTACTTCAGGAAGACCAGACCGAGGATGACGTCCTTGTACTGGCTGGCTGACAGCGAGCCGCGGAGCTTGTCTGCCGCCTTCCAGAGCGTATCTTTCAGTTCCTTCATCGTCGAAGGAGCCTCTGGTTGTTTCTTACGTGGTGGCACGTCAGCCTGCTCTCTTGATGGTGATGGGATCGACCGTGACCGCACCACTGGCAACACCCTCGATGAGGCTGGTGGTGAGGTCGTGTGTGGCTTGAATATGACGCTGAAGATTCGCCAAGTACTCGGCCGCGCCAGCTAGTGCGGCATCGAGCGCCTCCGCCTCCGTCGCGTTGAAGTCCGGCACGCTCCAGGTCTCCCAGTCGGTCCCTGGATGGGTCATTCGATTGATGATCGCCGCAAGGGCGTGCGGACCGATGGATGCACCGGATCGGAGCCGCAGGATCCGGCTGGGGGATGCGACTAACGCGCCGCCTTCTTGGTCGACACGGGCGAGTGGCCGCGGCCGCTCGACGAAGATGACGTCACCCGGATCAGTTCGGGTCGCACGGGGGTACCGCTGTACGGCATCAAAGGGATCGAGCCGGAGATCTTCGCCGGCCGCGTCGGCGGTCAATACCCGGACAGTACCGGCAGGATCCGGACGCGACACGTCGATACGGCTCCCACGCCTCATGACAAGGTGCCCAGCCTCGACGAGTTGCCCGAGCGACCGCTGCCGCAAGAGGATTTGCGCCGGAGCCGGCGCGGCGATCACGTCGTACCCAGGAATGGATTCGTTTGTCGTCAGGGTAGCCGTGTGGATCTGATCGAGGTGACTCATCGCCCCTGTGCTTCCGAGGCGAATCGCCCGTACACCACGAGGTACAACAGGCCCGCCAGCGAGCACAGGCGCCAGATCTCCGCGCCGCGCGTATCGATACGCGCGGCTGTCGGTGAGAGCCAGAGCTGCCGACACATCGGACGCGAGGTCAGCTGAGTCGATCGTCTCCGAAGTCAGATCGGCCATCCTCAGCGATTGATCAGTTCGTCCGCCCTGGACGATCCAGATCCCGAGACTCTGTCGGTGCGCGGCCTTCCACAGGCCCCGCGGCAGCCTGATTGCCATCGCCAGGCTGCCACTACGGAGAGTCTGAGACCGCCGCTGCTCCGCATCGCCTATCAGCTGGTCACACAGCACCGCTGCCGAACCAAGGACCACACCGATGTCCGTCGGTCCTAGCGAAACAACCAACTCGTCCAGGCTCTCGAGCGCTACCGCCTCCGGCTCCCCCACCACTGACACCACACGAACCGTACTCCGCGCGTCATTGAGTAGATCGAAGCCCCAGATCACAGAGCGGCGCCGCAGCTCGCGTATCGAGCCGTCGGACGAGTCGACGCAGAAGCCGGCGAAGCCTGTGGCGAGCTGTGAAGCAAGACGGTGATCTGACGGCGGCACCAGAGCGATCGAATCGTCGCCGAGATACCCACGCGCAGTCGCGCAGAGAGCGCGCAGTAATCCGATTACCTCCTCGGAGAGCCCTCGGTCTCCTGCCTCCCGCTGAATCCGGCCCGACTCGAACCGCGTCAGCGCGTCGGATGCACCATAGGACGCCTCGACCAGGTCGTCGACGTACTTGAGGAGGCCGGCGTCTGCGACGAGCGCACGGACCTCCCTGAGCAGAATCCGGTCCATCGGATCGGCCAGCTCGGCCAGCGCATGCAGTCCCGCAGTGTCCAACTCCCCCAGTTCTGCACCAGTCATCGTGTGCAGGCACAGGAGTGTTACGGCGGCCTCCCCGTCGACCGCCTCAGGGATCGAGAGCGCCGGCGCGTCCTGCCGCGCCTCAAGGTTGTTGCCGCGCGCGGTCTTCTCCAGCCAGGCAACGATCTCATCCCGGTCGAACCGCTCCACCCCGCCGGTGGTCGCGACGGCTTTGGGGAACGGGAGCCACTGCCCACGAACACGAGGGCGCGCGCGCCACATCGAAACCACAGGCCGGCTGACGCGGGCGAGAAGTGCCACGTCCGGCAGAGTCAGCGTTGGCCGATGTTCCATCGTGCACCTCCGTCCATTCGATGCGCCCAAGACTATGCGTCATCGGTGCCGTCGTGAAGGCAGATCACTGATAAGCCGCCTTATCGGGGTTCTACGTGGCTGGCAGCGGCATCGCGGTTCATGCTCTTCTCAATCGCCGTCATCCGGACGGCAGTAAACCGAGGAGCACACTCTCAATGACCAGAGGTGAGACAGCGGCGCACTTCGACGCCGTGAGTACAGCGATCGTCGTCGAATCGCTGACGATCGCCGACACGGACGTCGTACGCGAGGCTCAACACTGGACCACCGGTCGCCGGGGTCCAGTCGTCGAAGACCCGAGCCAGCTGGCCGGCTGCGATCTGTCGGCGTTCGCCACGGAGGCGATCCTGCTCGGGGCGCGTGCGCTAGCGGCCACCGCACAAACGTCCGAGGTCCGCCTCCTGGAACACATGCTGAAGGAGGTCGGCGACAAGACCGCGGCCGCGAGTACGAACGCCGCCAAACTGACCGAACTCGCAGTCAAGGACGCCTCGACCGTCGTCGTCCGGGTCGCGAACGACGCGAAGAAGGCCATAACAGAGGCAGATGAGCAAAGCCGCAAGGAATTCACTACGGCAGTTCAGGGTGCGAAGAACGACCTGACCGCCGAGATCCGTCGCCTCGTCGGCGGAGAAGCCCCCGAGCTACTCGAACGTCTTCAGCCGGTGCTGGACAAGTTCGGCGCCGGCCTGGAGACGCAGGTTCGGACGAGTACGCGTGAGCTGCTCGACCGCGCAGCGAAGCAGTTCGATCCCACCGATCCTTCGTCGCCGATGGCGAAGCACGCCGCGGCTCTGACGGCTCAGCAGGAGAAGGTCACCCAGCAGATCGAGAAGAACCACGGTGAACTCGCAACCAAGGTCGACGAGCTGACGACGATCCTCAAGGTGCAGCAGGCCAAGAGCAAGCTTGCCAGCGTCACACCGATCAAGGGCGGCTCGTTCGAGGAGCAGATCCACGACCTGCTGCGCGGCATGGCGGCTGCCCTCGGTGACGAGTACGTCGACACCACTGCAAAGATCGGTTTCATCCCGCGCAGCAAGAAGGGCGACGGCGTCCTCACGGCAGCCGGCACCACTCACGTCGTACTCGAGATGACCGACTCGTCACGCAGCGGATGGGGTGACTACTTCGACGAGGCCGAGCGGAATCGTTCCGCGGTTGCTTCGATCGGCATCGTTCGTACGCCGGAACAGAACGGCCACCAGGCGATCCGGGTGCTCGGGCCGCGACGCGTTGTCCTGGCATTCAACCCGGAACGCGACGACCCTGAACTGCTTCGCACCGTTGTACTGCTCGTCCGCACAGTCGCGCTTGCCGCGACGTCTCGAACGGGGTCGAGTGAGGTCGCCACCGCCGAGGAGAAGATCGGCGAGGCGCTCGCCCAGCTGGACAAGATCGCGAAGGTCAAGAAGCTCGCAAGCAGTATCCAGAAGAGCGCCGGAACGATCGACGGCGAGTGCACCAGTCTCAGCGCGTCGATCCGCCGCCTGCTCGACGAGGCGCTTGTCGCCCTGGCCGGAACACCGACCGCACAAGCTCACCTGGCCGACCTGGGCACAGGCGCCGCCTGAGCTCAGCCTCCGGCGCGTCAATCACGCCGGATCTCGGGATTCGAGAATCCAACTTCACTGTGGGGGACCAAGAAATGTCTCAGCACCAGCAAGGACCGCAGTATCAGCCTGGTTTGCCGCCGGGGCCGCCGGTCAAGAAGCGGCATACGGTTCGGAACGTCGTGATCGTGGTGACGGCGGCGTTCGTCGTGTTCGCGGGCGGTTGTGCCGCCGTACTGGCAAACGGGCTCAACGAAGCGACGAGGGAGAGCACGGCAACCAAAGCCGAGGCGCCGGCCACCGCTTCGTCACCATCGGCATCGCAGACATCCGCGGCGGCGACCGAGCCTCCCGCGAGCGCGGAGCCTACGGCTACCCCGACCAATGAGGATCGGGTTGCGAAGGTCGGGGCGACGCAGTGGTTCGAGTACAGCGACGGGATGAAGGTTCAGGTCACCAGCCTGAAGCGGTACCGGATCGGCCAGTACGCCGCCGGCGGGAAGCCCGGTGACGTCGGAGTCATCGTCACGGTGACGCTTCAGAACGGCTCCACGAACACGTTCGACACCGGACTGGTCGACGTGAAGCTCGCCAGCGGGCCGAACGGAGATCAGGCCGAATCGGTCTTCGACACGGACCAGAACCTGGGCGGCGGGTTCGAGGGGTCGATCCTTCCGGGCAAGAAGAAGACCGCCCGGTACGGCTTCGCGATCCCGAAGGCGAACGCGTCCTCGACGCTGCAGATCGAGATCGCGCCCGGCTGGGACTACGAGGGCAGCCACTTCGAGGGCTCGTTGTCGAAGTGACTCAAGGCCAGAAGACCGGCTCTGCGGAGGGAGAGAGCCGGTCTTCTGTCCGCACGGAAGGGTCGGCTGTCGCGCAAGGAAACGTCACTCAGCCACTGACTACCGGCAAACCGAAGCCCATTAGTCAGGAACGGGCAATGCGTCGGGTGCGGGCTGGCTAGGAGCGTGGGAGGCAGCACTTCTTGTACTTGGTGGTCGAGCCGCACCAGCAGGGGTCGTTTCGGCCGGGTGGCCAGTTGACCTCGGCGGAGCCCGCCTGGACGAGAGAATCGCTGTAGGCCTGAAGCACATCTCCGTCTAGGTGCACGCTGTCGGTTGCCGTGGCGAATGCCGCGAGGCCATCGGCCGAACCGACCACGGCTGCCAAGCGGACCGCGCCGTGCTCCGCGAAGGATGTGAAGTCTCGCTCTGTCATTGCTCGATGCTCGTCCCACGTCGCACCACAGTCGGCGGCCAACTGCGGCCAGCGGCTGAGGGCTTCCTCGTACTCCGGCTTTGGCAAGAACATCAAGACCGGCCCGTCGTCCGGCTCCTCCAGCGCATCCAGCAACTCGTCCGCCAGGTCGTCGTGATCGTCGTGCGGCAGTTCAAGCTCGTGCCGAACAGCATGGCGAGCCTGGAGGAGTTCGAATGCCACCATCGCGACCTCGTCGGACGCCGAGGCCGAAAGTTCGGAGTCCAGTTCGTCGTGACGCCGGAGAGCAACGCCGAGTGCCTCCGTCAGCCATGCCTCGGCGGTTTCCGCTCGACCGTTCGACACGAGCACGTCGCTGAGAAGAGTCGCTGCCTCGGAGTCCTCAGTCAGCTGGTCACGCAGAAGCGAGAGTTGCGTCATCGCCTCGTCGTCGCGGCCGGCGAGAAACAGCACGTCCGCGCGAACCGCCATCGGGTAGCACGCCGACTCGTTGCCGGATTGCTCGTAGGCTTCGATACCGCGCTCTGCCAAGGCGATCGCGGCATCTGGCTCGCCGGCATCAGCGGTGATCTCGGCCGCGACGATCAGGGCATAGGAGACATCAGCATCGTCTTTCAACCGGCCATGCTCTACGGCATCGACGAGGGAAGCCGCGAGCAACTCGGGCGACTCGCTGTCGATCGCCTCCTCCGCGATGCGATCGATGTCTTCCGTCGACAACACGCCATTCATGCGCACACCCCACGGTATCAGCGCAGGACGATCCCGGCTGGACCTACTGCGAGGACCGCGAGCGGAAGATCAGTAGTGCCAGTAGTTGCGGCCGTCGGCGTTCCACTCCAGGGGGACTGTGGTGCGGTTGGTGAAGGCCATGCCCAGGCCCTTGGCGAGCTCGACGGTGCGGGTGAGCTGGAGGGAGAAGGCGTGCTGGTTGTCGTCCCACCACTGCTCGTACTGGGTGATGCAGGTTCGGCCGGCGTAGTACGGGTTGGAGCAGGGATGAGGCGGTAGCCACTTCTGGAGGTGGCGGAAGTTGACTGTCGTGGAGCTGTTGGGGGGCTTGATGGTGCCGGTGGCGTCGAGGCAGTAGCCCGAGGTCGGAATGGTCCATTTCACGTAGTGCTGGCGGCTGCCGTCGGACGGGAGGGGCTGCAGGTTGGTGCAGTTCGTGTCGCCGAGGGATTCGGTGCTGACGCGTTGGATTTGGGTGAGTGGGCGGCCGGGGCCGTCGTTGTAGCCCTCGAGGAAGACCCAGTCGCCGTCGTGGACGAAGTGCTCCGCGGAAGCAGGCGGCCAGGCTTTCGGGTCGCCCCAGGAGATGTCGGACTCGTTCGCGCTCAGCGGAGTCCAGGCCCACTGCCCGGCCGCGGTGCCGCCGGCGAAGTACTGGCCGGCGGCCTTCTCGAACATCAACGAATACTCCGCGTACGTCTCGGTCGCCGCATCCGAGGTCCGCGGACCGGCCGCCGCGCCAACGGTCGTAAGCACCGCCGAGAGACCGATCACGAGACCGAGCGTTCTGATCACAGACTGTGACTCTAGCCCACCCCTGCCCAAGTCCCCCCGCCACGCCGGTTCCATTTCAGGGGTTCACCTCGCAGATTGCCCCTTCACCCCTCGCACACAGCAGGTGAAGGGGCAACGGCGGAGGTGAACCCCTGAAATGGCTGGTGCGGGAGGGCCGGGCGGACGAACGCCGCACCGCCTTTGCGGATCTAGCCAAGGACCTCGCGGAGCTAGCCGAGGACCTCGCGGAGCTTGGCGGCGAACTCGTCGGGCTTGCCGGGCTGGCCGTATTCGTTGCCGAGGAAGCCGCCGTGGTTGCTCGGGAACACGACGGGCGTCAGACCGAGCCGCTCGGCCGCTGCCTTTCCGCCGCGGCCCGCGAGGGCGTTGTGCGACTCCTCGCCGACCCCGACCACGATGCGGTCCCGGACCTTGCCCAGGGCGTCGAAGTCGGGCTGGTACGACGTACAACCGCGCAGGTTCTGCCCGAGCAGCGCATCCGTCCGCGACCCGTCGTCCTCCGCGGGCAGGCCGAACATCGCGGGATCCGGCGCGGGCTGCTGGGTGTAGTCGACGGGGATCTCGCCGTCGTACATGACCAGCGCGATGAACTTCGCCATGCCCGGCCCGAGGCCGTCGAGCTGGTAGGTCTCGTACATGTCCGCGATCGCGGCCTGCGCGCTCTGGTGGTCCGGGATGATCCCGGCGAGCGGCGGCTCGTGCGCGACCAGCGTGTTGATCAGGTCGGGGCGACGGGCGGCCAGCGCCAGTGCGTTGACCGCACCGCCGCTGCTCGCGAAGATGTCGACCGGCCCGACGTCCAGGTGGTCGATCAGCGCGGCGAGGTCGGCCGCGTGATCCTCCGGCGACAGCTCGGTCAGCTCGCCGTCACGGACGCTCCGCTCGACGCCCCGCGGGTCGTAGGTCACCACTGCCCGGTCCTCGAAGTACGACGCCAGCGTCGGGAACCCGCTGGCCGCCATCGGCGACCCGATCGTCAGCAGCACCGGCCGCTGCGCCAGGTCCCCACGAACGTCGTACGTCAACGTCGCCCCAGGTACGTCGAGCGTCCGGGTCACAGGCTCCGTCATCACATCTCCCCAAAGGTCCGGCCCACCCCCATTGGTCGGCCTACCGGGAGCCTAAACCGTCCGGATCGCCCGGGACACAGGGCTGATCCGTGAAAGCGAACTGAAAGCCGGTGCGCCTTTACTGCGATGGACATCCAACTCGGGAGGGATCAATGCAGACCACGACGAAGCACCGCAGAACCGCACGCGCATTGGCCGCGGCAGGGGCCACCTTGGCCACCACAGCGGCTGTCGGCATCGCCACGGCACCTACGGCCAGCGCGGCCACCTGCAATGCCGGCAGCACCTGCGTCTACCAGACGCTGTCCAACGGTTCCAGCAGTCTCCGGTACCAGAACGCCGGCAACGCGACCATCTCGCTCACCACCGGTCCCTACGGCGGCTGGGTCTGGAACAACGGAGTCCGCTACCCCGGAGCCGACCACATCACGCTCACCACGACGTACGGGGGCTACCGCTGGAGGATCTGCTTGCATTACGGTCCCGCCGACCAGAACCAGGGCACCGGCAAGACCACCGCGGCCGCGCTCCAGCCCGGTGAGGTCGTGACCGGTTGGCGATGGCGAGGCGAGTGCGCCTCCGGTGAGGACATCTGGCGCAAGTACTGACGGACAAGCCCGGTGGTTCCGCCCACAGCGGAACCACCGGGGGTACGTCGGCGGCCGGCGGCCGGTCTGCTTAGCTGGGGGTATGACTGAGAAGCCAGAGATCGACTTTCCGGACGGTCCGCCGCCGGCGGATCTCGAGATCACCGACATCACCGTGGGCGACGGCGACGAGGCCAAGGCCGGTTCGCGGGTGAATGTGCACTACGTGGGCGTCGCCCACTCCACCGGCGAGGAGTTCGACGCCTCCTACAATCGCGGCGCCCCGCTGGCGTTCCAGCTCGGCGTCGGCCAGGTCATCCAGGGCTGGGACACCGGTGTCCAGGGCATGAAGGTCGGCGGCCGGCGCAAGCTCGTCATCCCGCCGCACCTCGGGTACGGCGACCGTGGCGCGGGCGGCGCGATCAAGCCGGGCGAGACCCTGATCTTCGTCGTGGACCTGATCAGCGTCAGCTGAGCACAAAGACAACAGCCGGCAGTGACCTCCTGGGTCGCTGCCGGCTGTCTCATGTCGTCACCGGATCGCGGCCGCCCGGATCACCTCCTGGCTGACCTTGTTCCCGGCGTCGTCGGTCGCGGTCGCCCGCAGCGAGAGGTACGACGCGCCCTTCGGCAGCCGTACGTCGGCGGACCAGTCGGCGCCGGTCCGCGACAGCGGCGCGGCCTGCCAGCTGGCGCCGTCGTCGTACGAGACCTCCAGCGTCGCGGCCTTGACCTTCCCCGCGCCCTCCACACCGGCGAGGTGGAACGCGGACAGCCCGATGTGCTGCTTGCTACCGCCCGCGAGCGCGCCGTTCAGGTCCGTCGCCAGGTGGTAGTCGAGCTGGATCAGCGGCAGGTACACCCAGTCGCTCGAGTCCGTCGTCTGCGCACGGAAGTCCCATGCGCTCGCCGTCCTCGTTCCTAGCTTCCAGCTCGCCGGCCGGGTGGTGTCCATCTCGAACCGGTAGTCGGCCCAGCCGGACGTCGCCGGTACGCCGGTCTGCACCGCCTGGAAGGAGCTCTTCCGCACCAGCGTCCCGTTCTGGAACAGGCGCGTCTCGACCGTCGAGTCGTCGTCCATCGCCCCGGTGACACCCTGGTCGCCGCTGCTCGCGGTCGGCACGTTCACCGCGAAGAAGTCGCCGCTGCGGCGCGGGTTCCAGTACCCCGAACCGACGCGCGGCCGGGCGGCCGGCGCGAACCAGGAGTTCGTCTGCACCGACAGCGGCTTGTAGGTGTGCCGCTCGCCGCGCTGCTCCCAGCCCTGCGGGTGGTTCGTCTGCTCGTACCAGTCCGTCCCCTCCTGCGTGGACACGAAGTCGACCCGCTGGGTCCCGAGATGGATCGGCTCGGTCACCTGCAGGCACGGCGGCCAGAACCCGATGCGGCAGTCGGCCCGGCTCTCGAACGCGAGCTCACCGGTCGGCCCGACGAACCGGTTGACGACCGTGGCCAGTTCCTCGGCCCGCGGCGCGTACCGCAGGTCGGCGGGGATCGCACCGGTGTAGGCCTTCACCAGGTCGTACAGGTACGGCGGCGCCTCAGTGCCCATCACCCGCAGCCGGACGTTGCCGCCGGCACCGATCCGCTGGATCAACGGGCCACCCTCGGCCGCCGTCAGCGAGTACACGGGCAGGTCGGTCCCGCCGGCGAGGTCGTAGTACTGACCAGCACCGCTGTTCACCACGACGAGCAACCGCGCTCCGGCGTCGCGCGCAGCCGTCGCCCGCACGCTCGGCGTCACCGCACTGCTCGCCGTCACGAACACGGCCTTGCCCCGAACGTCCTTGCCCACATAGTCCGCGGCCGCACCGGCCCCGGCGTACGCCGCCGTCAGCGTCGCCTTGCCGTCCCACCGCTTCGACCCGCGCTGGAGCAACGGGTGCAACTGCGTCAGGTCGACGCTCATCGACACCAGCGGCGACGTACGACGCCAGCGGGACGAGAAGTCGAACACGCCGCCGGCCACTGCGCCGGTCGGAGCGGCGTACACCTTCGTCACCACCGGCGTCGGCACGTACTGGCTGAGGAACGTCGCGTACTGCCCGCCGATCCCGGAGTCGTGGTACCAGCCCGACCGGCGGTAGACGTCCTCACCGGGCAGCGGTGTGCTGAGCGTGATCGGGTTCGCCTGCCGCGCGTCGAGAGCGAGGTCGGTGTTCCGCTCGACCACGAGGTGCGGGTTGCCGACCAGCGCGACGCCTTCCGCGCCGTCGACAGGCAGCCAGGAGTACGCGGCGTACACGCCGGGCTCGAGGCGCTGCTTCGAGACTGTCCCGGTGGCCGGGTCGATCTCGAGCGTGGTGACGAACTGATCGCCGTACTTGTACAGCGTCAGGAACCCACCCGCCGGCTTGCCGTCGCGACCGACTGCGTGCACGTTGAGGTCGTACCGCTCGCCTTCCATGACCAGGCCGATCGCGGTCTGCGCGATCTGCTTGCCGTCCTGCTTGGCGATGACAGTGCCCGAGTACGACAGGCCCGGCGTGGCAAGGTTCGGCGTCGCCGTCACGGTGACCGACGCGGTGCCGTTCGCGGGCACGGTGATCTGCTCCGAGCCGAGCGTGAACAGTCCGGCCGGCGCGGGCGTCGTACCGTCGCTGGTCACGTCGGTCGACAGGTCGAGCGTGGCGGCGGTGTCGCCGAGGTTCGTGTAGGTGACCGTGCGCTCGACCGGCGCGTCGTCACCGTGCGGCCAGGCATGGAACCCGAACTCGCGCGTCGCGGTCGCGGTGATCTTCCCGAACGCGGCCGCCGGTACGTCGAGCCGCCCGCCGCCGACCTGGTACGCCGTCTCGCCTGCCAGCGGCTTCGCGGTGCTGACCAGTGCGGACTTGACCTGCTCACCCGTCCAGTCGGGGTGCTTCTGGACGAGCAACGCCGCGGCGCCGGCCACGTGCGGCGTCGCCATCGACGTACCGCTGAGCGACTTGTAGAAGCCGGTGCCGGACGACTTGGACGCGCGGGCCGCGAGCACCGAGACGCCCGGTGCCACGATCTCGGGCTTCACGGTGGCGTCGCCGAGCCGCGGACCCATGTCCTGGAAGTACGCCCGCTGGTCGAACTTGTCGACGGCGCCGACGGTCAGCGCGGACGACGCCGCGCCCGGCGAGCCGATTCCGCTCACCCGACCGTAGTTGCCGGCGGCAATCACGAACAGGGCGCCGGTCTCGGCGCTCAGCTGGTCGACCGCGAGCGCCATCGGGTCGGTGCCGTCGCTGGCCTCGGTGCTGCCGAGGCTCATGCTGACCACCTTGGCGCGGTGCGCGGCCCACTCCATCCCGTCGATGATCCAGGACGCGGCGCCCGAGCCGCCGTCGCTGAGCACCTTGCCGATCGCGAGCTGCGCGGCCGGTGCGACGCCCTTCTCGACGCCGTTCGACGCGGCGCCGGTGCCTGCGACCGTGGACGCGACGTGCGTGCCGTGGCCGTTGACGTCCTCGGTGGTCTCGCCCGGGACGAAGCTCTTGGTCTCGACGATCCGGCTGGTCACATCGGGGTGGGTCTGGTCGATACCGGTGTCGAGGACGGCGACCGTCGTCCCCGCGCCGTCGAGGCCCTGGGCCCAGGCGCCCGGCGCGCCGATCTGCGCGACGCTCTCGGCCAGGCTGGCCTCGACCTTCTCGTCGAGGAAGACCTTCTGGATCCCGGCGCCGAACTGCCCCGGCGTCGCGGACCTAGCAGTGCTAGTGGTGATGCCGGACCAGAACTGCCTGGCCTCGGCCTTGCGCGCGGACAGCCCGACGCCGCTGATGCTCTCCAGCGTGGCGCCACGCTCGGCGTGCTGCAGAGTCGCCGCGGCGGCGCGCAGACCCGGGCGGTACTGGACGATCAGCGGGATCGACTTCACCGACGCATCGTCGTACCCCTGGTCGACGAGCGACGTGACGTTGAAGAGCTCGGGGTCGAGACGGCCCGAGGCGAGATACGGCAGCGCGACGTCCGGTACGACGTGCAGGTCGTCGCCGACCTGCTGGATCTGGACGCCGCCGGCGTTTCCGGCCGCCTGCTCGACGGAGGCGGTCGGCGGGCCGCCGGCGGTATCGGTCAGGGTCACCACGTCACCTGTCACGAGCGTGACGCGGTGGGTGGACCCGGTGGCGGCCTGGATCGGTGGAGCGGCATCAGGTACGGCAGCGCCGCCGGCCTGCGCGGGCGTCGTCGTCACCGCGGCCAGAGCCACGAGTGCGGCGAGCCCACCGGCGACGGCACGGGCGGATCGGGACATGGGCGGACCCTTCCTGGGGAGGACCTGGGGAACGGATGGCATGAACATGTCACGCCGCCGTAGACTGCTCAATGGCGGGATTACGGCATGACAGGTGTCCGCCATGCCGGACACCACCGGAGGGCCCTCGAAGGAGCGCACGATGCTCGACGTGCTGGGACTGGATGCGATCGAGGAGGGCGCCTATCGGCGGCTGATCGCGCTGCCGTCGGAGTCGCTGGAGACGCTGGCCGCCGCGATGCGGGTCGAGGTCGCCGACCTCGCCGCGGCGCTCGACGGGCTCGAGGAGAAGGGCCTGGTGGCGCGGTCGACCGCGATGCCGGGGCACTTCGTCGCGTCCCCGCCGGCGCTCGCCCTCGGGTCGCTGATCGTGCAGCGCCAGGAGGAGATCCGGCGCGCACAGCTCGAGCTCGGGCGGCTCGCCGAGCAGTACCGCGGAGTGATGGCGGACCGGTCCGACACCGACGTGATCGAGGTGGTCCGCGGCGCGCAGGCGGTGGCGCAGCGGTTCGGCCAGATGCAGCGCGGGGCGTCGGACGAAGTCCTGGCGCTGGTGAAGGCGTCGGTGGCGATCGTGTCCGCGGACGAGAACGTCGACGAGGACATCGCGCTGGCGCGGGGCGTGACCTATCGGGTGGTCGTCGAGCGGGCGGCGTTCAGCAAACCCGGGTTCGTCGACCTGGTGTCGGAGTCGCTCAAGGCCGGTGAGCTGATCCGGGTCACCGGCGACCTGCCGCTCCGCCTGGTGGTCGCCGACCGCTCGCTCGCCTTGTTGCCGCTGGCCCCTACCGCCACCGACTCCGCCGGCGGCGGGCTGCTCGTCCACCCGTCGGGACTGCTGGACGCGCTACTGCACCTGTTCGACCTGATCTGGGCGAGCGCCAACGAAGTGCTGCCCACCGACACGGGCACGACCGAGCTCGCCGCCGATCGCCTCGACGACGTCGACGCCCGGATCCTGACCTTGCTGCTGGCCGGTCTCACCGATCAGGCCATCGGCGGCCAGCTCGGGATGTCGCTGCGCACCGTGCAGCGCCGGGTCAGCCAGCTGATGGATCGCGCCCAGGTGGTCACCCGCTTCCAGCTGGGCCACGAAGCTTCCCGCCGCGGCTGGCTGGGTGTCTGATGTTCGGGTAGTTGTACTCATCCGCCGGACGCGGCGGCCGGATTGACTGATGGTATGACGACGATGGTTGCCACACCCGCGGTGCGAGCGGACTGGGTCCGGTACGCCGCCGTGCTCGCCAAGGTCCTGCTGTTCGGGTTGTTGCTGTCGGCACTGATCTGGCCGGATCTCAGCGGGATCAAGACAAAGGCGTCGACCGCCCGCCTGATCGTGTACCCGATCGGCGGGATGGTCCTGCCGCTGTGGTGGTGGGCGTACGGGCGGACGCGCAGCACACTGCACCGCAGCTTTCCCTGGGCTGCGGACCTGCTGATGACGCTGCCGTGGCTGATCGACCTGATCGGCAACCGGCTGAACCTGTTCGACACCGTCGACTGGTGGGACGACGCGATGCATTTCGTCCTGTGGGGATTCCTCACCGCCGGAGTGCTGCTGGCCTTCGCACCCCGCGATCTGTCCCGCCCCATCACCACCTTCGTCGCCCTCGGCTTCGGCGCCACCGCCGCGATCGTCTGGGAAGTCGGCGAGTACGTCACCTTCGTCCGCAACTCTCCCGAGCTCGCGACCGCCTACACCGATACCCTCGGCGACCTGACACTGGGCACCTCGGGCGCCTTGCTGGCCGGCCTCGTGCTGTATCAGTTCCGTAGGAAACCGACCGACAGGTAGGGGATCGCACGTGCGTGTTGTGTTGACGGCTTGGGGATCACGCGGAGATGTCGAACCACTCGTCGCTCTCGCGGTGGCACTCCGCCAGTTCGGCGCCGAGGCGCTCGTCTGCGCGCCGCCGGACGAGGACTTCGCCGTACTCCTGCGGCGTGCCGAGGTCCCGCTCGTGCCGCTCGGCCCGCCGGTGCGGTCGGTGGTGTCGCGCGCGAAGTCGGCGGCTCGGCCCGACCCGTTCCAACTGGCGTCCGAGCTGGTCGCCGCGCGATTCGAAACACTCAGCGCCGTGGCTGAGGGCAGTGACGCGCTGGTCGCGACCGGGCTGATGCCGGCCGGTGCGCGAGACGTGGCTGACCGGCTCGGCCTTCGCTACGTCCTCGCGTGCTATCACCTGCTCGGACTTCCCTCGCAGCATTACTCGCCCGGCGCCCGGCCAGGTACTCCGTCACCGCAGGACGAGACCGACAGACGCGCGCTGTGGGAGCAGGACGCTCAGCGCGTCAACGCCCTGTACGGCCCTGCGGTGAACAGCCACCGCGCAGCATTCGGCCTACCGCCCGTGGAGAACGTCCGGGACTACGTACTGACCGATCAGCCGTGGCTCGCGGCCGACCCGACCCTGTGCCCGTCGAGGGGACTGACCGAGCTCGACGTCGTACAGACGGGTGCCTGGTTCCTGCCGGACGACCGTGCGCTCCCTGCGGAGCTGGAGACGTTCCTGGACGCCGGAGAGCCGCCGGTGTACGTCGGGTTCGGCAGCATGTCCGCGCACGCGCCGCAGGACATCGCCCGCACGGCCGTCGAGGCGAGTCGCCGACACGGGCAGCGTGTGCTGCTCTCGCGGGGCTGGTCGGAGCTCGACCTGGCCGACTACGGCGACGACTGCCTTGTCATCGGCGAGGTCAACCAGCAAGCGCTCTTCCCTCGACTGGCAGCCGTCGTACACCACGGTGGCGCCGGCACCACGACAGCTGCCGCACGCGCCGGCGTACCTCAGGTTGTCGTGCCGCTCCTCGGAGACCAGTCGTACTGGGCGTCCCGGGTCGTCGCACTGGGCATCGGTACGTCGTACGAGGGCTCGACGCAGACCGTCGACTCGCTGTCCGAGACGCTCGGCGAAGTGTTTGGCCCGGAGATCCGCTCGCGAGCGACAGCCGTCGCCGCTGCGATCAAGCCCGACGGTGCGACGGTCGCCGCGCAACTCCTCCTCGACTGACCACACGCCCCGACCGCTTCGCCGAGTCGTGGCGAATGGTGCCGCCGGGGTTCGCGAGTCGTGGATCGTGGCGCTTCTGCAGAGCCGATTCTCACGACTCGGCGAACTGCTGCGGAGTTCAGGCGTCGGTCGGGCGGTGGAGGGCCTCGAGGAGGTGGGTGAGGACTGCGTCGGGGGAACGAGACCAGTCGGTGGTGAGGACGTGGTGGACTCGCCAGCCGGTGGTCTTCAGGGCGGTCGGGTGGGTGGTGAGACGCTCCAGGAGAGTGTCGGCGGCGACGCGCTCCGGTGTGTCGACGAGCACCGCGAGTCGGTGGCCGGCGTCGCCGGGGAGCTTCAGGGCCAGGTCGCAGCGGAAGACGGACTCGCCCACCGCGAGGTCGACCTCCACACCTCGCGCCTCGAGCGCAGCGGCGAGCTGTTCGACGACGGGTGTCGGGCGGGCGCCGGCCGCGGGCGTGGTCCGCAGGCTGTACGACGTGAGCGCGGACTTGGCGGCGGCCTGGTCACCCCGGGAGACGGCAGCGGCGTACCCCAGGAAGCGGCGCAACGTGTTCGCGCCGTCGTTGTAGGTGTTGGTGATCGAGTCGGGCTCGATGCTGCTGACGATGACCATGTGCTCGCGCGCCCGGCTGAAGATCACGTTCAGGCGCTTCTCGCCGCCCGACGTGTTGATCGGGCCGAAGTTCATCAGCATCCGGCCGTCAGGGCCGGCCGCGTAGCAGACGCTCATCAGGATGATGTCGCGCTCGTCGCCCTGCACGTTCTCCAGGTTCTTCACGAACAGCCCGGCGTCCTGTTCGCCATGGGTCCGCACCTGCTCGGCCTCGTACAGCGCGGCGAACGCCGGGTCGCGCTCGGCCAGCTCGTCCAGCGCCCGCTCGATCTCACCCTGCTGCGCCTCGGAGAACGCCACGATCCCGAGACTCTTGCCGGTCTCGCGCGCCAGCAACTCCCGCACCAGCGAGGCGATCCACCGCGCCTCGGCCGGATTGGTCCGCCGGACGTACACGCCGTCGACGAGTCGCACCGACGTGATGCTCCCGGCCAGCACGCTGTCGCACACGTCCGACACCGGGGCGTCAGCCTGCATCGTCCACGGCGGCGCGGCGTGCGGCGGCAGCCGGTCCGGAACGGTCGCGAGCTTGCCCTGGTAGAACGCCGCGTTGCTGAACGAGATCAGCGCCTCGGAGCGACTCCGGTAGTGCCACGTCAGCATCGTCGACGCCAGCCGCAGCGCACTGATCGAGAGGAAACTGTCCTCGGTCAGCGCGATCCCGACCTGCTCGGCGGCCTCGTCGTCCACCTGCAGGTCGTCGCTCTCGGTCCGGACCCGGAAGTACTGCGTCGGCGGGAGCTGCATCTGGTCGCCGACGACGATCACCTGCGGCGCCCGGTGCAGCGCCGGGATCGCTTCCTCCACGGGGATCTGACTCGCCTCGTCGTACACCACGACGTCGAACGACGCAGTCAGCGGCAACGTCTCGGAGACCGACGACGGGCTCATCAGCCACACGGGACGCAGGACGGACACGACCTCGCCGGGCGCACCGGATGCGAGGTCGCGGATCGACCGGTACCGCATGACCTTGCCGAACTCGTGCTCCAGCTCGCGCCGCCCGGTCGCGAAGGTCTTCTTGCGCTCGCGATCCTCCGTGGACATGCCGGTCACGCTGCGCTCGGAGTGGTCGACCTCGGCGAGGAAACGGCGCCGGACCTGCGCGACGACGACTTCGGCGTTGAGCGCGGTCAGCTCGTCGTACACCATGCTCAGCTCGCCGACGATCGCGTCGACCCGCTCCGAGGACAGCTGCAGCGGTGCGGCCGCACGAGCGCGTTCCCACTCGGCGGCGCACACGGCGTACTCCAGCTGGTCAGGCGTGGCGTCGAGGTGACGGAGAGCCGTCCGGACCGGGGACGGGACGCCGGCGAGGTCGCGGACCCGGGACGCGACCGCACGGGCGGTCGGGCTCTCGGATTCCAGCCGACCGAGCAGTTCGCGGAGGTCGTCGACCGTCAGCGCGTCCCACTGGTAGGCGAGCAGGTCGCGCGTCGGCGCCTCGGCCTGCTCGAAACGGTCGGCCAGGCGCGAGAGCCGAGCGGGTGCGCCGTCGCGGAGGACGAAGCGCCAGTCAGGGATGTTCTTGCGCGCGGCGGCGAGTTGGTCGATCAGGTCGCGCGGGTCGTCCACGCCCCAGTCGAGCCGGCTCTGTTCGGCGTGTTGTGCCACCGCTGCCGTGGCGGACTGGGCGGCGATCAGATCGGTGAGGGCGTCGGTGACCGACGGCGGTACGGCCCGGGTCGTCGCGTCGAAGCGGCTGCGGACCAGGCTCTGCACCCGGCGCCAATCCCCGCTGAGGAAGGAGAACAACCCGCCCTCCTTGCTCTGAGCAACTTTCAGCGCGGCCCGCGCATCCGTCGGCGCCAAGGGCTCCTTCCAACCGGCAGCTTCCTTCCATGTAGCCTGCTCGGCGCCCACAAGCTGCTTCCGCTCCGCGGCGGCCGCAGCCAGATCCTGCGCTGCCGGCGAGCGCGGAACAATCGCCTCGACCCGATCCAACGCAGCCAACGGCTCCAGCAACCGCCCAAGCCCCGCCAATTCACGCACGTCATGCACAGCCACCGCCCCGCCTCCGGTACCCCCGCCGACTTCGGCTTCGGCTTTGGGAGCGGGGTCGTTCGACAGGTCGATCGCCGCCAGGGCGGTCGCCGCCGCGTCCCACCGGGTGCGGAGCTCACGTGCCGCGGTCGGCAGCTCGGCGTCGTCCCAGCGATCGGCCACGACGAAGGCGAGCGAGCTCCGCGCCAGCACCCCGCCGGTCGACGGATCCGCCGCGGCCAGCCCCGTGGCAACCTCTCGGACGACGTCCCGCGCAGCCCACCAGTCCCCGATCGCCGGCAGCCCCACCCCGAACCGTGCGTTCTGCTCGGAGTCCGGCGTCCAGGCGTGCGCGTGCAGTTCGGCCAAGCGATTCACGAGGTCGCGAAGACGAGGGCTGCCGGAGGCCAACTGCTCCTCGTACGCATCGATGGTCGCCAGCAGCCGATCGACGCGCGCAACGAGCTCCGACCGGCGCGCGGTCAGCGCGTCCAGGTCGTCCTCCGCGGACAACCACGACTCGTACGTGTCCCGGAGCCCGTGGACGAACGCCTTCTTGTCGCCCTGCGAGTCGTGGATCAGTGCGCACAGACCGTCCAGCCGCCGGCTCGCCAGCCGCGCGTGCACGACGTCCAGCGCGGCCCGCTTCTGGCAGACGAACAGCACCCGCTTCCCGCGCGCGACGAAGTCCGCGATCAGGTTGGTGATCGTCTGCGACTTGCCCGTCCCGGGCGGTCCCTGGATCACGAAGCTCTCGCCGCGCCGCGCCCGCGCGATCGCCGCGACCTGCGACCCGTCCGCGGGCACCACCAGGTGGCGATCGGCCGACGGCAGCTCGGGCAGCACGGTGCCGACCGGCCGGGGCCGGTCCGAGAACAGGTGATCGAAGGAGGCCGCGGACTCCCCGGTCGTCAGCAGCTCGTCGTAGTCACGCACCAGCCCCAGCGTCCGGTAGTTGAAGTTCGCCAGCGAGACCGCGCACAGGTCGACGTCCCACGAGTACGGCCCGCCCTCGGTGTCGAGCGAGTACACATCGGTCTCGATCGCCCCCGGTCGCCGCGGCTCCTCGCCGAGCGCGATCCCGAGCGGCAGTATCTGCTGCGCGATCTGCGTCCGGAAGATCTGCACGCCGAGCGGTTGGTAGTCGGTCCGCCGATAGGAGTACGGATACTGCTTCCCGCCGAACCCGGTCGCGACGTTCCCGTGCCGGCGACGGTTGTACGTCCGCAGGCGCGTCATCGCGCGTTGCCGCACCAGGTCGATCCGCGGCTTCTCCCGCAGATGCAGCTGCAGCCCCGGCTCGGTCGCCTGAATCTCCTTCGCGAGCCGCTCGTGCAGCTCCTGCAACGCACCCGGTGCCGACAAGTCGACGGTTTCCGGCAACGTGATCCCGTACAGCTGGCGCAGACTGTGCCGCAGCGTCGGGTTCACCTCGGCGATCGGATCCGTGACGTGCAACGTGTACGAGTCCCGCACGCCGCGTTTCTTCGTCAGCTGCACCTTCGCCAGCACCAACGGCGACGCGAGGCGGGTGTCCCGATCGTTCTTCAGGTCGTGCCAGCGCAGGAACGCCGGCACCAGACGAAGCTGGTCCTGCCCGTAGTCGGCCCGGTCCCGGCGCGCGGTGGAGATCAGTTTGTCCAGCGTGTTCGCGGCGTACGGCGCCTCGTCGTACCGGATCCACTTGCCGAGCGGCTGGGGCTTCTTCAGCAGCGGACCCGCGAGGTCGTCGCGCCACGTGAACAGCTGCTCCGAGCGGATCGTCCGGACGTCGAGCATCAGCGGGACCGAGACCTCGGTGAGGTTCAGCGTCTGCGCGGTCGCCCGGAAGTTGATCAGCCGGTTCCGCCGGGAGAGGTCGAAGAGCCGGTCGCGGAGCGCGCCGAGCACCGCCGTCCGCCGGTCCGCCGCGCCCCGGACGATCGCCTCGACGTCGAAGTCGAGCGGCTGGTCGCGGTAGTTCTCCAGCTGCTCGATCAGCGAGTGCAGGTCCTGCGCGCGCCGGTGCCGGTCCGGCTCGGCCATCTGCGCCGCGACCGAGACGATCACCGGGTGCAGGTCGGGATCCAGCCGGTACAAGTTGCCTCGGGCATCGATCAGGGCGGCGACGTCCGTGGTCCTGGACAGGTCGAGCCCGCACCCGAGCGCGAGCAGCAGCTGGCCCAGGCTGAAGATGTCGGTGAGCTGGTCGTGGTGCCCGACGACGTGTTCCCAGCTCTGCCATCCGGCCACCAGCGTCGGCGCGGCGATCGCGTCCGGAACCGGCTCGGGCACGACGGTGGTCTCGCGGCCGCCGCTCTCCCCCAGGTCGAGGTCGGCCTGCCGCTGCGCGACCACCTCCACGGCCGACGGCCGCTTCCCCTGCCGTACGTCGATCTGCTGGGTGGCGAGCGTCGGCCGGCCCGCGTCCTCGGGCGCGAAACCGAGCCTGTTCTGCTCGTCGACCACGATCCGGTCGAGGCCGCGCAGCGGCGCGACCAGCCCGCGCTCGTGCACCGCGGCCGTCTCGTGGAACAGCGGCAGCACGGCCGCGAGCAACGCGTCGTTGCCCAGACCGCCCTGCGAAACGGCCAGCGCGACCAGGTCTTCGGCGCTCATCCGGTCACCTCCGCGGCCTGGACGAAGCGCGTCCGCTGCTTGTCGCTCCACCCGAGCTCGTCGTCCGCGATGTCGACGTACCCAGGCAGCCCGGACCGGCGGGCGACGACCAGCGAGGCGATCAGCCCGGCGTCTCCGGTCTCCGGATCGGCTGTGGCGAGATCGAGCAACAAGTACGACAGGTAGCGCTTGGTGGCCGCAGCCAGCGGGCGTGGTCGCGGCAGCGGCGCACCGTCCACCGGACGCACCGCCAACGGTTCGTCGAAGCGCACAGCTCCTCCTGGCACCCCGAGCGGACCGGGCGGATCCGCGAAGCCGGCGGCGGCCGCGGCGACCGCATCGGTCCGCAGCCCGTCGGCGTATGCGACCGACGCCGCGAAGTCCCGGCTCAGCTCGCGCAGCAACACAGCGTCGAGCAGATCAGGCGCGTCCACGTCGAGCGGCCCGGTCACCAGGACCTCGACATCCTCGCCGTCGAGCCAGTTCTTCAACGCCCACGCCCGTCCGACCGCCTCCGGGTGCGACGTCCCTCGACTGCCCGAGCGGAGATCGAGCGACTCGGCCTGCCGCAGGTACGCCGCGGGATCCGCCGTACTCAGACCTGTCTCCAACTTGAGCAACGCGCGGATCGTGGTGGTCAGGTCACCGCACGCCGTCAACGCGCCCCGGTCCGCGAACAGCTCGGTCGCGAGCGACCAGCGGCGATGCGTCTCGAGGTACTGCGACGGGGTCCGCGCGTCACCCGCTGCCGCGTCGAGCAGCCGGTCGACGGCCAGATACGCACCGCTGTCGGCCTGCCACAGCAGCCGATGCGCCAACTCATGGCCGATCACGGCGGTCAACTCGTCCTCGTCGAGCCGGTCGAGCAACGCCCCTCGGAACAGGATCACGGCCTTGCCGGCCTGATGCAGGTACGCCGCGTTCGGCTCGCCGCTGACCTGGTAGTAGTCGATGTCCGGATCCAGCTCCAGCGCCGCGGCCGCCCGCTGCCCGGCCCGGAACACCGCCGGATGCGCGTCGGCCTCCAGTCGATAGGCATTCCGCAGCAGCAGCTCGTCGAGCGAACCCTCCGGACCGCCGTGCAACGCCGTCCACGCACGCTCGTCCACCTGGCGGACGACCGCCAGGACGGACCGGTGATACGCGAGCGCTGACAACATGCCCGCCACCATAACCATCCCGACCGACGAAAACCGATCCGCTTCTGCCGTACGGGGTACGGCAACCCGGCGTACCCCGGTCTGCGGCGCTAGCGGTCGATGGGCCGGCAGACGCCGTTGGCCGCGGCACTGGCTGCCAGCGCCGCGGCTGCCGGACTGGCCGGCGCGGTGTCCTGGACGGACCGGTGCCGGCCGATCGGCACCACCATCGGCGTACCGGCGACCGGATCGGGCACGACCTTGACGGCCAGCCCGAACACGTCCTGCACCACGTCCTCGGTGATCACCCGCGCCGGGTTGCCCTCGGCAACGATCGAGCCGTCCTTCATCGCGATCAGGTGATCGCCGAACCGGCAGGCCTGGTTCAGGTCGTGCAGCACCAGCACGATGGTCCGGTGCTGCGACCGGTTCAGGTCGACCAGCAGGTCGAGCACCTCGAACTGGTGTGTCAGGTCGAGGAACGTCGTCGGCTCGTCGAGCAGCAGGATGTCGGTCTCCTGCGCGAGCGCCATCGCGATCCACACCCGCTGCCGCTGCCCGCCGGACAGCTCGTCGATCGGCCGATCCGCGATCGACAGCACGTCGGTCGACGTCATCGCGGCCGCGACCGCCTCGTCGTCGGAGCGCGACCACTGCCGGATCCACCGGGTCCGCGGGTACCGCCCGCGGCCGACCAGGTCCGCGACCGTGATCCCCTCCGGCGCGGTCGGCGACTGCGGCAGCAGGCCGAGCTTGGTCGCCACCTCCCGGGTCGGGATCTGCTGGATGCTCCTCCCGTCGAGCAGCACCGTCCCGCGCGAGGGCTTCAGCAGCCGCGCCAGCGTCTTCAGCAGCGTCGACTTGCCGCACGCGTTGGCGCCGACGATGACCGTGATCTTCCCGGTCGGGATCCGCACCGACAGGTCGTGGATGATCTCCCGCTGGTCGTAGCCGACCGCAAGACCGTCGGCGGCCAAGCTGTGTTCCACGGACTTCTCCTCCATCTCAGCCACCACTCCCGACTCGGTTCGCGCGCGCCAGCAGGAACATCAGGTACGGCGCACCCACCACACCCGTCACCACACCGACCGGCAACTGGGTGTCTCCGAACGCGTGCTGCGCGACCAGGTCCGACAGGCCGACCACCAGTGCGCCGAGCAGACCGGACGCGATCATCGCCGGCCCCGGCGACCGGGTCAGCCGCCGCGCGATCGGCGGCGCGCCGAACGCCACGAACCCGATCGGCCCGGCCGCCGCCGTCGCCACCGCGGCCAGCAGGACGGCGACCACGATCAGCCCGAGCCGCGCCCCCTCCACCCGCAGGCCCAGCCCGTACGCCGTCTCGTCCCCGAGCTGCAGGATCCGCAGCTGTCGGACCAGGAGCACCATCACCGGCAGCAGGACGACGAACGTGACCGCCAGCGACCGTACGTTCGACCAGTCCCGCCCGTTCAGGCTCCCGGTCAGCCAGATCAGCGCCTGCTGCGCGATCTCCACCCGGGCCTTGGTCAGCAGGTACGACGTGATGCTGGTGGCGATCGCGCCGATGCCGATCCCGATCAGGATCAGCCGGTAACTCGACACCCCGTGCCGCCACGCCAGCACGTACATGATGAAGGCGGTCAGCACGGCGCCGACGATCGCGAACGCCGACACCGCGACCCCGGTGAGCCCCAGCGTGACGATCGCGAACACCGCGAACGCGCTCGCGCCGTACGTCACGCCGATGATGTCGGGACTGGCCAGCGGGTTCCGCGCGATGCTCTGGAAGATCGCGCCGGACAGGCCCAGCGCCGTACCGACCAGCAGTCCGGTCAGCGCCCTGGGCAGCCGCAGCCGGTTGACGATGAACTCGGTCGCTCGGTCGCCGCCGCCGAACAGCGTCTTCACCACGTCGACCACCGGGATCTTGAAGTCACCCAGCGACAACGAGACGCAGAACGTCGCGAACATTAGAACAGCCAGGACGACGATGACGATCAGTGAACGGGTCTGCCGGGCGGTCCGCGCCCGGGCGATGACGTGAACCGCTTCGGCCGTCACAGGTCGGCCAGCTTCCGCCGGCGGACCAGCGCGATGAAGAACGGGGCGCCGAGGACCGCGGTCACGATGCCGACCTGCAGCTCGCCGGGCAGTGCGACGACCCGGCCGATCACGTCGGAGCCGAGCAGCAGGATCGGAGCGAGCAGCGCCGAGTACGGCAGGATCCAGCGGTAGTCCGGCCCGGTCACGAGCCGCGCCACATGCGGGATGGTCAGCCCGATGAACCCGATCGGCCCGGCCGCCGCAGTCGCGGCGCCACACAGCAGGACGACGACCACCGCGACGAACGCGCGGGCCAGTCCTACCCGCTGACCGAGTGACTTGGCCACGTCGTCCCCCAGCGACAGCGCGTTCAGCACCCGCCCGCAGAACAGCGCCAGCACGATCCCGATCAGGATGAACGGCGCCACCTGGGCCGCGATGTCGGAGCCGCGGCCGGCGAACGACCCCACCGACCAGAACCGGAACTGGTCGAACGTGTCGACGTCCCCGATCAGCAACGCCGTGGTCAGCGACCCGAGCATCGCGGTCAGCGCCGCACCGGCGAGCGCGAGCTTCACCGGCGTCGCACCCTCCCGGCCGAGCGATCCGAGCAGGTACACCGCGACCGACGCCGCGGCCGCGCCGAGGAAGGCGAGCCAGACGTACGACGTCAGCGTCGACAACCCGAACCAGTAGATGCCCCCGACAACGAACAGCGCGGCGCCGCCGTTGACGCCGAGGATGCCCGGATCGGCCAGCGGGTTCCGCGTCACGCCCTGCATCAACGCCCCGGACAGGCCGAGGGCGGCACCGACCATGAGACCGATCAGCGTCCGCGGGACCCGCAGCGACCGCACAATCACGTGGTCGGTGTCGGCCTCGTTGTAGTGGCGCAGGGCGTCGATGACCGTGGACAGCGGGATCTGCTTGGAGCCGATCGCGATGCTGAGCAGCGACACCAGGACCAGGAGTGCGACGCAGCCGGCCAGCCCGAGGACCAGCGTGGTCCGCCGGGCCCGGCGCGGGCGTGACGGCGCAGCGGTCTCCGGGCCGGCGTCGACCGTGGCGGAGGGCGGGGGCATTGGACTTTCGGGATCCTCTTAGGTAAGGCTAACCTCTAGACGCCTCAGAATAACCCGGCCGTCCACGGGTCCGCATCCGAGGTCCCCTTGCCAAGTTTATGGAGAAACCACAGCATGACGACTGTGCTCGAGCGGCCGATCGTGTTCGACTCGCTCCTGGCCACCGTGGCGGCCGTTGACGACCTGAGCCCGCACCTGCGTCGCGTGACGTTCGTCGCACCGCGGATCGCGGAGGCGGTCACAGCCGGGCCGGACCAGCGCATCAAGGTTCTGCTGGCTCCGCCGAACGGCAGTGCGATCAAGCTGCCGTCCGGACCCGAGTGGTACACCGAGTGGTGCGCCCAGCCGGCCGACGAGCGTTTCATCATGCGGACCTATACCGTGCGGGCCCTCCGGCCAGAGGTGGCAGAGCTGGACGTCGAGTTCGTGCTGCACGGAGTGAACGGCCCCGCTTCGGCCTGGGTCAGTGAGGCCGAGCTGGGTGACCAGGTGGGCCTGTTGCTGCCGTTCGCGGTCGACACGACCAGCACGAAGGGCCTGCTGCACTCCGGCGTCGACTACGTCCCACCGGCGACCAGCGTGCGCCGGGTCCTGGTCGCGGACGAGACTGCGCTGCCTGCGGTCGCGGGCATCCTCGAGGAGCTCCCGGCCGGAGTACACGCCACGGTCTTCATCGCCGTACCGAACGCTGCGGACATCCGCCCGCTGGCCGGCTCCGCCGACGTCACCTGGGTGACCGACGGATCGCTGGTGGACGCGGTGAAGTCAGCAGCGCTGCCGTTCGACGTCGACTACGCATGGGTCGCCGGTGAGTCCTCGATGATCAAAGAGGTACGCCGGCACCTCGTGAACGCGATCGGGATGCCGAAGAGCGCTATCTCGTTCCAGGGCTACTGGAAACGCGGCGAAGCGCACTGCTGAACGGATCCGGGAGAGCCGGAGGGCAGAGTTCCGACCCTCCCGGAAGACCAGCTAGGACGGGTTTTCAGCGTGGGTCAGCGTCTCCCACGCGACGAACAGGTTGTTGGAGCCGGCCGGACGGCGGGACTCGGTCAGCGCCTGGGTGTTCGACATCGCGATGCCGAGACGGGTGTGCAGGGCGTTGTAGCCGACCTCGGTGATCGGACCGAGGCCGCGGTGCAGCGTCCCGTTGCACAGCCACGACGGCACCGGCTCCAGGTTGCGCTCCCACTTGGACTGGAAGCCGAGGGCCTGTCGCAGCCGCTCGCCGAACTCCGGGTACATGTCGATGCCCTGGATCCGCGCCGTTTCCAGCACGTGTGAGATCGACGAGATGCCGTAGCCGGTGTGGGTGAAGTCGCGGCAGGTCTCCTGAGTCAAGCCTGTCACGAACGTCCCCTGGCCCTGCCAGTAGCTGACGATCTTGTCGCGGGTGTTGAGGTTCTGGCTCGGCACCGTCTTCGGCAACGCGCCGTCGGACTCCAGGTAGACGTACGCCGGGACGCGCAGCCGGTACAGCGCGATCGCCTTGTCGTAGATCGCCTTGTCCTCGAGGAACACCCCGATGCCCTGCAGGGCCTCGGTCATGCTCAGCTCCCAGTTCCCGTTGGAGTTCGAGCCGTTGATGATCTCCGGGACGTACACGTTGCGGAGCATGGTGGCGAACCGGCCGGCATTCGGCCAGTTGCCGTACACGTGCTTGATGATTTCCGCGGCCTTCGGCCACGACGACGCCGACCAGGCAGTCTGCAGCGGCGCGTTGCTGTTGGTGTGGTCCCGGATGGTCGCGGACCACGCATCCATCAGCTGGATCGACTTCTGGGCGTACCGGTCGTCGCGGGTGATGTACCAGAGCAGTGCGTCGGTGTAGGCCGCGATGGCGTCCTCACGCTCGTCGGTGCAGCCGTAGTTCGGGTTCGAGTACGGACCGCATTCCACGACCGCGCGGGGTTTCGGCGTCCGGGACAGAGACGCGTACGCGCTGTTCTTGGCCTGGTTGAAGGCGTCGGTCCACGGCTGCGCGCCGGCCTGCACCTTGGCGCGGACGAAGTCGAGCTGGGCCTGACTCGACCCGACACCCGGGTGCGTGAACACGGCCGGCGCGTCGACGGCTTGGGAGGAGGCGACAGCCGGAGTCGTGAGGGTCCCGGCAACCAGCGCGGCACAAGCCGCGGCCAGGACGAAGGGCATCTTTCGCATGGGCGGTGTCCTGTCTTCGGGGGCGGTAGGACAGCGGTTTCCAGGGCAGTTTCACGACGCCCGGCAGCCGGGTCAAGACCCCGCCGGTACCGGAACTTCTTCTGGAACACAGAGCATTTCTGTCCCATTTCCCGTGGAACAAAGGGCGTTCGCGTCCCGCTAGTGACCGAGCTGGCTGGTGATCCGGTCGACGATCACGCTCGTCGTGTACCGCGTCGTCCCCGGCGGCTCGACGTCCGACCAGCCGCCGGTGTACTTGCGGGCGACCGCCTGCTCCAGAGCCAGCTCCGGGTCCGGGACCAGGTCGTCGATCCGGCCGCGCAGCTCGACGTAGTACGTCGGCCGCGCCGGGTCGACGACCACCAGCGAGATCCGCGGGTCGCGCCGCAGGTTCCGCAGTTTCTGGCGCCCGTCGACGAGGCTGATGCGGACCCGTTCGCCGTCCCAGAGGAACCACAACGGCGTCACCTGCGGCTCACCGGACCGGCCGATCGTGCCCACCATCGCGACCGCTTTCGACGACAGCAGGTCGTGGAACACCGCCGGGATCTCTGCCGAACCGCTCACCTGTGCGCTCACCGGAAGGCGAGTTCCGCGGCGTGCAGGCCGGCGGCCTCCAGGAGGGCGGCGGCGGTGACCGCGCCGATGCCGTTCAGCGGCTGGGCACGGACGACCGCACGCGCGGCGGCGCCGTCGAAGATCATCGTGAGCTGGACCGCCAGCGTCGCCGGGTCCTCCGCGCCGGCCTTCACCAGCTCGCGGTGGAAGAAGTCGGTGAGCTGCTGCTTGAAATGCCGCGCGACCACCGACCCCGGGTGCTCGGGATTCTTCAGCTCCACCGCCGTACTCACGTACGGACACCCGAGGTAATTGCCGCCAGCAACCATGTCGTCCTGCCGCTCGAACACGGCCAGGATCCGGTCCCGCGGCGACCGATCGTCCTCCGGACCCGGCTGCAACAGCGCCTGGTACGCCGGCCCGCGGCTGGCCAGGCTCTCCGCGATCAGCTCGTCCTTCGACCGGAACAACTGGTACATCGACTTCTTCGACACCCCGGCCGCCTTGCACAGCGCATCCACGCCGATGTTGACGCCGTCGCGGTAGAAGAGTTCCCCCGCGGCGTCCAGCAGCCGCTCGCGGGGTGTCGCCGAAGTACTCATGCACTGAAGCGTACCGGCTCGATTTGAATTCGGAAACCGATCGGTTTACGGTGGCTGAAACAGATCGGTTTCCAGCTCTCTCAGGAGTTCTCATGACCACACTCGAAGGCGCCGTCGTCCTGGTCACCGGCGGGCAGCGCGGGATCGGCAAGGCGATCGTCGACGACCTGCTCACCCGTGGCGCGGCCAAGGTCTACGCGACTGCCCGCACCCCGCGGCCGAGCACCGACCCGCGGGTCGTGCCGCTGCCGCTCGAGGTCACCGACCAGGCCTCGATCGACGCGCTCGCCGCAGCCGCACCGGACGTCACGGTGCTGATCAACAACGCCGGCGCGAGCTCGCCGAACAGCTACCTCGATGCCTCGATCGAGGACGTCCGCGCGGTCTTCGACGCGAACTTCTTCGGCCCGCTGCAGCTCACCCGCGCGTTCGTCCCGATCATCGAGCGCAACGGCGGCGGCCACATCCTGAACGCGCACTCGGCCCTGTCCTGGGTCGCCCGCGGCGGTGCGTACGCCGCGACCAAGGCCGCGTTCTGGCTGCAGACCAACGCGATCCGCCTCGAACTGCTGGACCGCGGCATCAGCGTCACCGGCCTGCACATGGGGTACGTCGACACCGACATGACCAGCGCCGTGACCGCACCGAAGGAACGTCCCGAGGACGTCGCCAAGCACGCCCTCGACGGCATCGAGTCGGGTGCGTACGAGGTCCTCGCAGACGACACCGCCCGCGACGCCAAGGCCGCCACGGCGCTGGACCTGACCGCCGTGTATCCCGAGCTAGCCCGCTGACCCGAAGACGTCGCGGTCGCGGGTGTACCCCCATGACACCCGCGGTTCGTCGTGGCCGGCCGGCCCTTCACCAGGCCGGCCTCGGCGATCCGTCGCGTCATCACGCCCCGGACGCGATTCCGGCCAACCTCTCGGCGCACGGTTCGGACCGCTGAGCGCTTGCCGCTCGCACTCGGGGTGACCGAGCAGCTACATCTGGTGGAGACACCCCCGCCGCCCCGGAGGTCCTCCCATGCGACGTGCTGCCGCTGTTGCCCTGCTCCCGCTGTTCGCCGGCCTCACTGTCACCGGCGCTACTTTCACTGGCGCTCCAACCCAGGCCGCGGCTGCCAGCGGCTGCGATGCGGCATCTGCCGCCTTCACACCGGTGCTGCAGCTCGATCTGCCCGAACGGGCCAACTACCTGAACACCACCCCGCCGTACAGCCTCGACCGGACCGCGGAGATCGGCACCGGCTTCGACCGCGTCGGGTACTGCCTGGAGCTGAACGGGCCGGACGGCCCGCAGTGGGTGTGGACCGCGATGGAACCGTTCAGCGCCGACGCCCGGCGGATCGGTCTGCCGACCAGGCCGGGCGAGATCGTGCGCCAGCGCGTCGGCGATCTCGACGTGAGCTCCAACGTGTCCGGCGTGACCCAGGGCACCGGCCAGTCCGGCTATCTGGAGATGTGGCCGAACCAGTACGCGAAGACGGCCGGCGCCCAGGTCGCCAACGGATCGGCCACGACGTACGACGCCGACGACAGCCCGACCACGCCACTCGGCTACGGCTCGTTCCAGGTGTCGCAGGTCGGTGCGACGCGACCATCGAGCGTGCCCGCGAAGCCGGTGTTCGCGATCAACACCTTTACCCAGTCGGACACCAGCCTGCTGTCGCTCGGCATCGGTGCGCGGCCGACAGCTGACCCGGACTGGACGTTCGCCGGCAACGCGGCGCAGTACACACAGCGCCGGCTGACGGCGTACGTTCGCAAGTCACTCGTCAGCCTCACGCAGGCTCCTCAGGACCGGCAGCTGGTACCGCGTGACACCAACAATCGCGCGACTGTGCCCGTTGCCGGACGCATGACGGATCCGCGCGTCAAGAGCGTGCAACTGACGGTGACCGGCAACGGTGAGACCGAGGTCTACACCTCGGAGTCCCGAGACTTCCGCTTCACCCCGCGGATCAAGGCCGGGCTGCGCGAGTACACGTTCGAGCTGAAGGCGCTCGGCCGGGTCGTCGCCCGACGCGAAGGCATCGTCGCCGGTGACGTGTACGTCGTGCACGGGCAGTCCAACGCCGAAGCGTCGATGTACAACGGCGCCGCGAGCGGCGAGGAATCGCCGTACCTGCGGAGTTTCGGCAGCCCCGTCTCCGATCCGTCGATCTCCGCGGCGGACCGGGTCTGGAACTACGCGACCGGCGACGTGTCCCGGCAGTCCGGCTCGGTCGGGCAGTGGGCGATCCGGATGGGTCGGCAGCTCGTCGACAAGTACAAGGTTCCGATCGCACTGATCAACGGAGCGCACGGCGGGCAGCCGATCAGCTTCTTCCAGCGCAACGACGCGAACCCGGACGACATCACCACCAACTACGGCCGGCTTCGGCAGCGCCTGGTGGTCGCGGGCGTCATCGGCCACATCCGCGGCGTGCTCTGGTACCAGGGCGAGTCCGACAACGACAACGCGGCGGTGCACGTCAGCGGCTTTACGGCGCTCCTCCAGGACTGGCGCTCCGACTTCGGCCCGATGCCGAAGTACTACGTCTACCAAGTGCGTACGTCGCCGTGCGGCAACTCGACGAGCACCAACCTGCGCGACGCACAGCGCGAGATGGGTGACACGCTCGGCGTCACCGTGCTGTCGACCACGGGCCTGTCCGGTCATGACGGGTGCCACTACGCGTATGCCGGCGGGTATCGCGACATGGGCGACCACACGTACGCCGTCCTCGCGCGCGACCTGTACGGCGGGCCGTCGGCCGGTGTGGCTCCGCCGAACCCGCGCACTGTCACGGCCAGCGGCTCACAGCTGATCGTCCAGCTCCGGTCCACCGATCCGCTCAGTGTGGAGGACGGCGTCGCTGCTGACTTCCGGGTGGACGGCGCGGCGGTCACGGTGACCTCGGTCGCCTACCAGTCGGGTCAGCTGGTCCTCCAGTTGTCGGGTCCGCCAACCGGAGCGACCAGCCTCACCTACCAGGCCCACCTGCGTGCCGGACCGTGGATCACGAACGCCGTCGGCGCGGGTCTGCTGACCTTCACGCTGCCGATCACCTGATTGGTCTGATGCCGACGTACCGTAGATGGCATGTCAGTCACAGGGGGACCGCCTTCCACCAGCGAGGAGGAGGTGGAAGAGCGGGTCGGGCCTTACCGGTTGATCCGGCGGCTCGGACAGGGTGGCATGGGCGTCGTGTACCTCGCCGAGGGCGCCGAGCACCAAGAGGTCGCGCTGAAGGTCCTGCGGCCGCATGTTGCCCACGACCCGATCGCCCGCGCACGGTTGCAGCGTGAGGCGACCACGCTGCAGAAGGTGAATCACCCTGGTGTGGCCGGCATCCTCGACCATGACTTGGAGGGCGAGCAGCCCTACCTGGTGACCCGCTTCGTCCCTGGCCGGCCACTGGACGAACAGGTGGACGAGCGCGGGCCGCTGACACCGCGCAAGTGGCTGCCGCTGGCCGGGTGTCTGGCCGAGTCGCTGCAGGCGATCCACGCGGTCGGGGTGATCCACCGCGACCTCAAGCCCGGCAACGTGATGATGTGCAACGGCAAGCCGGTGATGATCGACTTCGGCATCGCCCAGGCCGCCGACGACCTGCGACTCACCCAGACCGGTCTGGTGATCGGTACGCCGGGCTACCTGGCGCCTGAGCTCATCGAGGGCGAGATGGTGTCGGAGTCCGCCGACTGGTGGGGCTGGGCGGCCACGGTCGCGTTCGCCGCGACCGGGCGTCGCCCGTTCGGCAAGGGACCGTTCGAGGCCGTGCTGGCCCGGGTGCATTCCGGCCAGGCCGATCTGGACGGGCTGGACCCACGGCTGAAGCCGTTGCTCGCCGCGGCGCTCTCACCGAACAAGGCCGACCGGCCGACGCAGCAAGAGGTCATGACCGGCCTCAACCGGTACGCCGAGGGACGCGACGCGCTCCCGCCGCGTGAAACGCCGACCGTGGCCGCCGCAGCGCCGACCAGGCTGGTCACCAAGCTCATGCCGACGGAGGAGCCTGCGGCCGTGGTGCCGGCAGGGCCGACGCCGACCGAGGTGGCGCAACTGGTTCCGCCGGTGATTCCGCCGCTGTCCGCGTTCACTCCGATCCGGGACAAGATCCGGGACGCCGCCGCGAAGAAGCCTGTCGCGGAGGCGCCGCCTGTGCAGCCGTACGGTCCGGCTTCTTATGTGCCCGCGCCGTACCAAGCTGGTGCGCCCTACCAGCAGCCGGTGCAGCCTTCTCAGCCTGCGCATCCGGTGCCGGTGCAGCCGGCGCATCCGGAGAAGCCCGTCAAGGCTCCGCCAACCGGTCGCCGTACGGCGGTCATCGTCGGCTTCATGCTCGCGCTGACCGGGCTCGTCGCTCTGACGCCAGGACTCGGCACAGTCGTCGCGATCCTGTTGCTGGTGCTGGCCCGGACGGTCGACCGCTCGAGCACGGCGCTGATGCGGCGCCGTCAGGTCCGTGGCCGGTCCGGACGGTCGGACGGTGTGGTCGCGTTTGCCGCCAGCCCGCTGCAGCTCGCCATCGCAGCCCTGATCACACTGCCCTGCTTGATCCTCCCGCTGCTGACAGCGGCGGTTGTCGGCGGCATCGTCACCGGCGTCGCCGCCTCGACGTACGGGCTCGACTGGCAGCCGCTGTCCGCCCTCGGGTTCGCGAGTGCGGCCCTGACCGCCTTGTTCTGCTGCTGGTGGGGGCCGGGCGGTAGCTCGTTGCGCCGCGGCGCTCACATCACGGCACGCAACATCTTCCGGCCGCACTGGCTGTCCGCACTCGTCGCCGTCGTCCTGCTGGCCATCGGCGGCCTCACGTTCTACCAGGCGACACAGGGCGCCGGCGCCGACTGGGCGCGTTCGCCGATCCAGACGCCGAACATCGAGCGTCCGACCTTCGGAGACCTGCGGAACGCCCCGTTCATCCGGGACCTCCCCATCATCGGCAACTGACGACGGGGAGGCCTTCGGCTCGGCTCAGAGCTGGATGATCTGGCTGCGCTCCGGACCCACGCCGATGGCGGAGATCCGGGCGCCGCTGAGCGACTCGACGGCGCGGACGTACGTCTGCGCCTCCTTGGGCAGCTCGTCGAACGTGCGGCAGCCCGAGATGTCGTCCGACCAGCCGTCGAACTCCTCGTAGATCGGCGTCGCGTGGTGGAAGTCGGTCTGGGTCATCGGCATCTCGTCGTGCCGGACGCCGTTCACGTCGTACGCGACGCAGACCGGGATCCGCTCGCGGCCGGTCAGGGTGTCCACCTTGGTGAGGACGAAGTCGGACACGCCGTTAACGCGCGCGGCGTACCGGGCGATGACCGAGTCGTACCACCCGCAGCGGCGCGGGCGACCGGTGGTGACGCCGAACTCGCCGCCCTGGGTCCGCAGCCACTCACCGTCGGCGTCCAGCAGCTCGGTCGGGAACGGGCCCTCGCCGACCCGCGTGGTGTACGCCTTCACGACCGCGATCACGCGGTCGATCCGGGTCGGCGGGATGCCGGTGCCGGTGCAGGCGCCGGCGGAGATCGCGTTCGAGGAGGTGACGAACGGGTACGTGCCGTGGTCGACGTCGAGCAGCGTGGCCTGACCCGCCTCCATCAGCACGGTCTTGCCGTCGTCGAGAGCCTTGTTCAGCAGCAGGCTGGTGTCGGCGACCATCGGCTTCAGCCGGTCGGCGTACCCGAGCAGCTCGTCGAGGACCTCGCGGATCTCGACCGCGCGCCGGTTGTACACCTTCACCAGCAGCTGGTTCTTCTGCTCCAGCGCGCCGGTGACCTTCTGCTCGAGGATCTTCTCGTCGTACAGGTCCTGGATCCGGATGCCGATCCGGTTCATCTTGTCGGCGTACGTCGGGCCGATACCGCGGCCCGTCGTCCCGATCCGGCGGCTGCCCAGGAAGCGCTCGGTGACCTTGTCGAGCGTCCGGTTGTACGGCGGGATCACGTGCGCGCTCGCGCTCACCACCAGGCGCGACGTGTCCAGCCCGCGCGCCTGCAGCGCCTCGAGCTCCTCGAACAGCACGCCGAGGTCGACCACGACCCCGTTGCCGATCACCGGGGTGACGCCCGGTGTCAGGATGCCGCTCGGCAGCAGGTGCAGCGCGTACTTCTCGGACCCGATCACCACCGTGTGCCCGGCGTTGTTGCCGCCGTTGAACTTCACCACATAGTCGATGACCTCGCCCGTGTTACCGAGCAGATCGGTCGCTTTACCCTTGCCCTCATCGCCCCACTGGGCGCCGACGAGCACGATTGCGGGCATCTCAGCCCTCCTCTTTCACGCGCCGGCCTCACACCCCGTGGCGGCCCGCGCTGGAAACGGTGAAGCCCGGAGACGTTCACCGGACATTCATCCGGCGACGCATCCAGGCTCTTGCGACCAAAGCCTACCGGACACCGGCGCACTCGTTTCGGGCCTGTCCATAACCCCTAATCGACCGTTTCAAGTCTCTGTTTCATCAGGTGACGGGTTGCCAAGTTGCGTGATCGCGTGCACACTCTTAGTCAGCGGCCCGCCGAAACTGCCGCAGGGGACGGTTCCGGCGGGCCGCTTCCTCTTTTACTCGAGGCCCTCCGGGTTCGACGCCAGCCACTCCTTCACCCGCCGGTCCGCCTCTTCGCGCGAGACGTCCTCGACCTTCGTCAGGATCGCCCACCGGTGCCCGAACGGGTCGATCACGGTGCCGAACCGGTCACCGGTCATGAAGGTCTGCACCGGCTCGACCGACGTGGCGCCGGCCTCGATCGCCTTCGCGTACGTCGCGTCCACGTCCGGCACGTAGTGCACCAGCGACGAGTGCACCCACTCGCCGTTCGGCGCCCGCAGCCCGATCTGCGGCATCTGGTCGCTGAGCTGCAGCATCGAGTTGCCGAACTTGAGCTCGGCCTGTCCGACCCGCCCGTCCGGCATGTCCTGCCGGCTGACCACCTCGGCCCCGAACACCTCACGGTAGAACTCGATCGCCTTCGGCCCGTCCGGCACCGCGAGGTACGGGGTCAGCGAGTGATAACCGTCGGGGATGGGGTTTACCGTGTTCGTCGTCATGACACACAGTCAATCCGCTGCCCGCCGAACGGTCTTGGAAGAAAGCGACAGCCCCCTGTGACCCAGCCATCCGACAGCGAGAAGGGCATCCTGCACCCGCGGGAGCAGGCCCGGCACCGCTCGCTCAGCCGGCTCGCGCCAGGGTCCGAGGCCGGGCGCTTCGTGGAGTGGTACTGGATCGTCGAGTGGGACCTGGACGAGCCGTACACGGCCGAGGTGCTGCCGTTCCCGAGCGTGAACGTCACGTTCGAGCAGCCGGGCGGTGCGTTCGTGAACGGCGTCTGCACCCGCAAGTTCGAGCGGGTGCTGCGCGGGCGGGGACGCGCCTTCGGGGTGAAGTTCTGGGCCGGCGGCTTCGGCGCGATCACCGGGCTCGACGTGGGCTCGTTCCGCGACGAGGTGCTGCCGCTGACCGCGGTGTTCCCGGACGGCGACCGGCTCGCGGACCTGATGTTCGAGGCCGAGTCCGATGTCCGGCGGCGTGCAGTGTTCGAGGCGTTCCTGCGTGATCACCTGGCGCCGCCGGATCCGTCGTACGAGCTGGTCCGGGAGATCGTCACCACGATGGCCGCGGATCGCACGCTGGCCCGCGTGGACGAGATCACCGAGCGCTTCGGCGTACCGATCCGCACGCTGCAGCGGCTGTTCCGCCGGTACGTCGGTGTCGGCCCGAAATGGGTGCTCCGGCGCTACCGGCTGCACGACGGCGCGGAGCTGCTGGCCCAGGGCGAAGTCGCCGAGCTCGCGGAGCTGTCCGCATCGCTCGGCTACTTCGACCAGGCCCACTTCTCCAACGAGTTCAAACAGCAGATCGGGCTCACGCCGGCCGAGTACGCATCGCGTGCCGCGGCCGAGCGGCAGATCACCTATCGCTGACGCAACCCGGGTAGGAAATGAGGGTCAAGGCCACATCTTCGTGATCCGGCCTCCTGCATGCACGTGCCAGAAGCCGACGCTAACGCGACGGGTGGCGGCAAGCATCACGTTTTCGGCATCGACAAAGCGCCGGGCCATCTCGTCCAGACCAAGATTCCCTGAAGCGAGGCAGAAGAGATGGCCCGCGTCCAAGGCACTCAGCTCGCGCTCCCGGTAACGGATTCTCTTGTCCTTGGTGAGCAGCAGCCAGCCGCGAGAGCAGCCTTCTGCGATCCACTCCTCGTCTGGAATCCGTGTCGCGTCGTCCTGGTAGAAGTCCGCGATCAGGTGGATGATCCAGCCTGATTCACGAAGTCGCGCGGCGGATGCTTTCCCAAGGCTGCGGTCGAAGAAGTACTCAGGCTGCTTGGCGGAGCACATCTTCGACCACGTCCGCAGGCAGGTCGTACTCCTCCGCAACGACACTGATCGGTTCCCCGGTGCGCCACAACGAGACCAGCGCGTCGACAGGGACCTTGCTCTTCGCGAGCACCGGCGCGCCCCAGCCAAAACTTGGGTCGATGACGACTTCGGCCCGCGCCGGATACTGCGGCAGGCGTAGACGTGCCGGGTTTCCCTCTGCGTCCCAGCTGATGTACCTCAGGTACTCGGCGATGACCTCCGGGATGGCGATCTGCTCGTCCCGCGCATGGATGACCGACTCGTCCGCTACCCGGACGAACAGGCCAACCCCATCGGTTGCGATCCGTTCACGTGCCAACGCGTACGGATCCTGGAACTCGGAACGCACCAGGTCGGCAGCCCGCCGGATGTCGGGCATCGAGAAGCCCAGCTCACGCAGAGTCCGCAGAACAAAGGCTTCGACGACGCCCACGAACGGCACCCGAGGCCAGCCACGTCGCTCAGGATGAACGGCATGTACCAGTGATGGTCGCGAGCCGTCGGCGAGCCAAGCATCCAGAGTCGATTCGGGCATCTTGAGCGTCCTGGCCGCTTCGCGTGCGGTGAGGAGTGGCGTCCTGTAGATATCCGTCATTGACTTCTCCTCTCCGATCCGCGGCCGATGGCACGTCGAGAACACTCTGTGATGAAGTCTCCCAGACCTCACCGACAAAACTCGCGCGGCTCAGCGGAGCGGCAAATCACCTATCGCTGAACTTCACCGCGACCGCCATCATCGTTGCGGTCAGCGCCGCACCCAGCGCGACGGCGAAGCCGTACTGGGGACTGTGGCCGTCGACGACCCAGCCCGCGAAGGCGGAGCCCAGTGCGATCCCTGCCGCGCCGCCCGAGTTCAGCCAGGTGAAGGCCTGGGTCAGGACAGCGGAGTCGACGGTCGACTCGGTCAGCACCGCCGACAACGTCTGGAACGGCGCGATCGCGAGGCCCGGGAGCGCCAGCGCGACAGCGGTCATCAGCGGACCGTGCGCCGCGATCAAGGGCAGGCAGCTGAGCGACAGCCAGACGAAGGCGATGACGAACTGCGTCTCCGGAGCGATCCGCCAACGTCTGGCGCCGTACGCGAGTCCGGCGAAGAGGCTCACCAGGCTGGTGATGCTGTAGAGCGGCCCGGCCAGGCCCGGCGTACCTCGCGAGACAGCGAACGCAGTGACCGAGACCTGCATGCTGCCGAAGAACAGTCCGATGCCGATGTTCGTACCCACCAGGCCTACGAAGCGCTTGTGCAGCAGGCGTTTCGAGCTGCTGTGCCCACCACGTGCGGTTGGCGGTGGCGCCGTACCGCGTTGTGCTGCGAGCAGGAAGCCGCCTGCCAACAGCAGACCGGCCGCGAGGGTAGAGCCGGTCGCCGGACCAGAGGACGAGCTCACCAGGCCGATCAGCACCGGGCCGACCATGAAGGCGACGCCGACGCTGAGCGACTCCAGTGCGAACGCCGTCGCCAGGAGTGGCGTGTCCCGGAGCGCATGCGACCACCGCGCCCCGGTTTGCGCACTGACCTGCGGCAGCGAACCGCCGGCCAGCACTCCAGCCGCGATCAAGGCCGCGAGCGGTGCACCCGCCAGTGTCAGGACGATCAGGAGCGCGACCGCCGCCGCGTGGGCGAGCAGCGTGACCGGCAACATGCGGGTCTGACCGAAACGGTCGATGAGCCGGGCGACCTGCGGCCCGGCGACCGCCTCGGCGACGGCGAAGCCGCCGGTGACGCTTCCGGCCGCGGCGTACGAGCCGGTCGATCCGTGGACCAGCCAGACGATGCCGAGACCGGTCATCGCGATCCCGATCCGGGCCGGGGCCGCTGCGAGATAGAACTTCCACGCGCCAGGAGTACGCAGTACCTCTGCGTAGGTGTTGGTGGGCGCGTCGATCCGTCCGGTGAGAGCCGGCACGGGTGACCTTCCGCTGCCCGATGGGGCGGGGACCCGACCGTGGGCGTCCAGCTGCTTCGGTCTGTCCGTCCGCCGAGAACCGTCCATGTTCGGCAAGAAGCGGGGACGCTCGCCGCCTGCCGGCACTGTCAACGGGCAGAACCTCGAAAGCTTCAGGTTGACCGGAACAGTCTACCGTCCCGGAGCACCGGCACGCTGCGGCTCTCGTCGACCTCCGCCGCGACCGCGACGTCCTCCGGAAAGCCGTACTGCGTGAGCTCGCGGCCGCCGGCGCACTCCTGCAGCATCCGGGGCAGCTCGTCCGCGACCGCCTCGTACGCCGCTGCCGCCGCCATCGCCTCCGGCGACAGGTCGTCGCGCTGCAGGGCGCGCAGGAAGCCGCCTGCGCCCCAGAGGTCCTCGACCGCCGGCCTGAGCGAGCCGTCCTTCCAGCGCTCGCCCGCCGCGATCGCCACGACCTTCGCCGTCGGGCGCTCGGTGAGCTGCTTCGTCACCCATTCGGCGGCCGCGGTCCGGTTACGCAGCGACACCGCGATCACCGTCGCGCCGGTGTCACTGAGCTGCTTCGCGATCGTCGACCCGTTCGGCGACGGGAGGACCAGCTTGGTGATTCCCGTCACGCGCCTGATCGACATCGGCGACAGGCTGACGTCGTCCGGCCGGGCCGCTGACCGCCCGACCGCGAGTGTCGCGCTGTTCTGCTCGGCGTACGCGACCGCCGTCTCGTCACGCCACCGGTACGGGTACACGTCGATGCCGAGATCGGCCGCCACCGTCACCGCTGTCGTGAACGACAGCACGTCGACGACCGCGACGATGTCCCCGGCAACGACCTCAGCTCCGACCGGTCCCCAGTCGAACCCGACGCCGAATCCGTCCTGTGCGTAAGGGCTGGTCACCCGGCAGATCATTCCGCCGGACGACCAACCCCACAAGCAGGTTTCAGCCCAGCACGTCGGCGGCGGTCGGCGACGAGTCCCGCAGGAACGTGACGCAGCGCTCGGCCTCGTCCTTCTCGTCGATGAGCGCCGCGGCCTTCCCGAGCGCGGCCAGCGCGCGCAGGAACCCGCGGTTCGGCTCGTGCTCCCACGGAACCGGGCCGTGGCCCTTCCAGCCGTTCCGCCGGAGCAGGTCCAGCGCGCGGTGGTAGCCGGTCCGCGCGTAGGCGTACCCCTCGATCGTGCGCCCGTCGGCCAGCGCCCCCTCGGCCAGCACGGCCCAGGCGAGCGACGACGTCGGGTACTTCGCGGCCACGTCCGCGGGAGCGGCCCCGTCGGCGAGTTCCGCCGCGGCCGGGTCGACCGGTAGTAGTGTCTCGGGTGGACCGGACAGCAGATTGTTCAATTCCATAAGCACATCTTCGCCGATCACGCATCCGTACCGGCACGTGACCGTCTGGCGAAATCCGTTGACCGTTCACCCGGCGGCCACGGATGCTTGAGACCCTGCGTCAACCGCCGTGGTTCCCAGCTACGGCCGGAAGGAGGCACCGGATGAGCGTCATCGTCCTGAACGCGTCGTACGAACCGCTGCACACCGTATCGATCCAGCACGCCATCCGGATGCTGGTTCGCGAGGTCGCAGTGGTGGAAGAGGCGCACGGAGAGCGAACCATCGGCCCGTTCCCGGTCCCCCGAGTCCTCCGCCTGGTCCGGTATGTGGTGACCCACTGGCGCTACGCCGCCGGCCGGATGAAGTACAGCAAGCACGGCGTCCTGCGGCGGGACAAGTTCCGGTGCGCGTACTGCGGCCTCGAGAACGCCGACACCATGGACCACGTCCAACCCAGGTCCAGGGGCGGCCGCACCGAGTGGCTGAACGCGGTCGCCGCCCACGCCTCGTGCAACGAGCGCAAAGGCAACCGCACCCCGTCCGAGGCCAACATGCCCCTCCTCTGGCAACCCTGGGTACCAACCCGCGCGGAGCTCGTCATAGACACATGACGGGCCTTTTTTATGCCCGGAGTTCTCCACAGATCTGAAATCGCCTGCTCCTGGACGGCCGGATCGCGGCACTTTCTGGGGCATGAATCCTCAGCTTGCCGTGATGGCGTCGATCCGGGGTGGTGTGTTCACCCGGGCCGACGCGCGTTCGTGTGGTTACCCCGACGCTGATATCGACTCCCTGCTCGACTCCGGCTCCTGGCGCCGGATCCGGCGGGGCACCTATGCCGCCCATCGTTCCCTCATGCTCGTCACCGACGAGGTTGTCCACCTGCGCCGGATCCACCACGTCCTCCGGACCAGTGGGCCCAACGTGTTCGCGAGCCACCAGTCGGCCGCGGCGCTGCATGCCCTCCCCGTCTGGGGTCTCGACCTGACGCGCGTCCACGTGACCGCGCCGGACGGTCGCTCCGGCCGGCAGCGTGGCGTCCACCGGCACATCCGCGACCCAGTGGGACCCGGCCTCCAGTTGTGGAACAAGCTGCGTCTGGTCTCACCGGCCCGCGCGATCGCCGAGGTGGCCGCGACCGCACCAGCGGAGCCGGCGGTCGTGCTCGCCGACGCCGCGATGCATGCCGGACTCGTCGATCGGCGCAGGCTGAACCACGCGGTGAACAATCTCGATCACGGCAGCAGACGTGCCCTGCAGGTTCTCGGCCGGCTCACCGGATCGGCCTCGATCGCGGAGTCCCGGCTGCGCTTCATCCTCGCCGACGCGGGGCTCCCGACGCCGAGCCCATCGCCGCCCCCGGACACCGAACCAGCCGATCCCGACAGCTCCGCAGCCGAAAGCCTGTGGTTCCCCGACGAGCGCACCGTCGTCGAGTTCGAGCCGCGGTTTCCCTTCTGGTGCGAGGAATTCGAGCCTTCCACCGAAGAACCACTCCCCGAGCCGATCGCCGCCGATCCCGAAGGACCGCAACCCGTCGAGCACTGCTGGATCTCCTGGACCGACCTCACCGACCCGCCGACCGTGGCCGACCGCATCCGCACCACGTTCGCCCGGGCCGCCCGCCGGACCGGAATCCGACCCTTCACCCTCGCCCGGATGTGACGAAGGGCCCACCGCCCGACGGCGGTGAGCCCTTCACAGACCCCCTACAGGAGGACCAGATGATGTCAGGCGTTCAGCGACGTGCCCGTCGAGCGAAGGTCCTCGCACGCCTCGCCGACGCGCTTCGCCATACCCTCTTCGGCCGCCTTGCCCCATGCGCGCGGGTCGTAGGCCTTCTTGTTGCCGACCTCGCCGTCGACCTTCAGCACACCGTCGTAGTTGCTGAACATGTGCGCCGCCGCCGGCCGGGTGAACGCGTACTGCGTGTCGGTGTCGACGTTCATCTTGATGACGCCGTTGTCGACCGCGGCCCGGATCTCCTCCAGGGTCGAGCCGGACCCGCCGTGGAACACCAGGTCGAACGGGCGCTCCTTGCCGAGCTTGGCGCCGACCGCGTCCTGGATCTCCGCGAGGATCTCCGGCCGCAGCTTGACCGCGCCCGGCTTGTAGACGCCGTGCACGTTGCCGAAGGTCAGCGCGGTCAGGTAGCGGCCGTTCTCGCCGACGCCGAGCGCCTCGACCGTGGCCAGACCGTCCTCGACGGTGGTGTAGAGCTTGTCGTTGATCTCGTTGGCGACGCCGTCCTCCTCGCCGCCGACGACGCCGACCTCGATCTCCAGGACGATCTTCGCCGCGGCCGTCTTGGCCAGCAGGTCCTTGGCGATCTCGAGGTTCTCGGTCAGCGGCACCGCGGAGCCGTCCCACATGTGCGACTGGAACAGCGGGTTCTCACCGCGCGCGACGCGCTCGGCGGAGATCTCCAGCAGCGGCCGGACGAAGCCGTCGAGCTTGTCCTTCGGGCAGTGGTCGGTGTGCAGCGCGATGTTCACCGGGTAGCCCTTGGCGACCTCGTGCGCGTAGGCGGCCAGCGCGACGGCGCCGGAAACCATGTTCTTGACGGTCGGACCGGACAGGTATTCGGCACCGCCGGTGGAGACCTGGATGATGCCGTCCGAGCCCGCCTCGGCGAAACCGCGGATCGCGGCGTTCAGCGTCTGCGAGGAGCTGACATTGATGGCCGGGTAGGCGAAGCGGTTCTGCTTGGCCTTGTCCAGCATCTCGGCGTAGACCTCAGGGGTTGCAATAGGCATGTCTCGCGGTACTCCTCACAACACAGTTCTTGTGGGTTCGGCTCCAGTATTGCCGCCGGGCACTTCGTCGGATCCGGCGGCCCACCTGCTGAACCGGCCCGGTGGCCGGGGAGCGATCGGCAGGGATGTAGACCAGTTCGTGAACAGGACCGATCCAGTTCGTTGCGTCCGGATGTCCTCCAGGGGCGAAGGACGCTCCGGGGCCGGTCAGGCGGACCCGGTTCGCGGGCCGCGGGGGGTGAGGGCCATGTGCAGCCGGTAGCGGTCGGCGCGGTAGGCCGACCAGGACAGCTCGACGACCTTGCGGCCGGCGAAGGTGGTGCGCTCGAGGACCAGCAGGGGTGCCCGCCGGGCCACACCGAGCACCCGGGCGACATGACCGTCGGCGTTGTCCGCCCGCACGGTCTGCTCACCGGAGGTGACGACGACGTCGTACTCGCTGGCGAAGACGTCGTAGAGAGTGCCGAGCTCACGGCCGAGCAGGCCGGGAAAGAGCGCGGACGGGTAGTAGCCGACTTCGTAGGCCATCGGCGACGCGTCGGCCGTGCGGAGCCGCTCGACCCGGATCACCTTGGTTCCCTTCGCGACCCGCAGGCCCTTGGCGGTCTCCTCGGAGGCCTCGATCTCGCTCGCCGACAGCACCACGGTCCCCGGCTCGAGCCCGCGGGCCCGCATCTCCCGGGAGAACGAGGTGAGATGCAGCTGCGAGTCGACCTGGGGACCGGTGACGAAGGTGCCTTTGCCGTGCACCCGCTCCAGCGCGCCGGACTCGACCAGGTCGCTGATCGCCTGCCGGACGGTCACCCGGGAGACGTTCAGTTTGTCCACCAGGGCCCGTTCGGAGGGGATCGGGTCCCCGGGATGCAGCTCGACGTCGATCAGCCGTTCCAGCACCGATCGGACCTGGGCCCGCTTCGTCGCCACCATGGAATCTCGATCCTCCAGACCTGGGCGGGCCTCGGGGGTGCCCCGGAGCGCCGCTCACTGCTATCGTGCGCAGCATACCTGTTAAGACCAGATAGGACCAGTGATCGCAGTGGTGTCTGTCCCCGCCCAGGAAACCCGGATGGCGGCCGAGATCGCCGAGCAGCCGGCCGCGCTCGCGGCGACGTTCGAGCACGTTCTGCCGCTGCGGCACGACATCACCCGGCTGGCCGCCGGGCGCCGGAACGTGATCTTCGTGGCCCGCGGCTCGTCGGACAACGCGGGCGTCTACGGCCGCTACCTGACCGAGATCCACGCCGGCCGGCAGGCGTCCCTGGCGGCGCCGTCGGTGGCCACGCTGTACGGCGCGAACCTCGACCTCTCGAACTCGCTGGTCGTCGCCGTCAGCCAGTCCGGCGCGACCCAGGAGATCGTCGACACGGCCGAGTGGGCGAAGCGCAACGGCGCGGCGATCGTCGGCATCACGAACGACGGCAACAGCCCGCTGGCGTCGACGGCCGACGTCGCCCTGATCACCCAGGCGGGCCAGGAGCTCGCCGTACCGGCCACCAAGACGTACACGACCCAGCTGGCCGCGATCACCGTCGCCGTGGACGCGCTGGCACCGCGGCCGGGGACGCTCGACGCCGACATCGCGCGGGTTCCGGACGCCGCGACCAAGATGCTGTCCGGCTCGGTCGACGCGGCCGCGGACCTGCTGACGGGGGCGCACGACGTGCTCGCGAGCGGTCGCGGCCTGACGTTCGGGACGACGCTCGAGGTCGCGCTGAAGCTCGAGGAGACCTGCCTGCAGCCGGTCCGCGGTCTGTCGTACGCCGATCTGAAGCACGGCCCGATCGCGGTCGTCGACGCCGACCTGGTGACGATCCTGGTCGCCGCCGGCGACGGCCCCGCCCTGCCCGGTATGACCGAGCTGGCCGGCCTCGTCCGCGAGAAGGGCAGCAAGATCCTCGGCATCGGCGGCGACCCCACCTTCGCCTCCCGCTGCGACGTGAACCTCGCCGGCCCCGACCTGCCCGAGACCCTCTCCCCTCTCGCCCTGGTCATCCCGGCCCAACGCGCGATCGAGCTCCTGGCCCGCAAACTCGGCCTCGACCCCGACGCCCCACGAGGCCTCCGCAAGGTCACCCAGACCGACTGAACAAAGTGCTCACTCGGTGAGCACTTTGGCTGGAATCGTGGTGGTCATCAACCGGGGAACACCTGAGAGAGGACCACCACGATGTTGCGAGGACTTGCCACCGTCAGTTTCTACGCGAGCGACGTGAAGGCGGCGCGGCGTTGGTACGAGGAGCTGCTGGGGATCGAGGCGTACTACGCGGTGCCGAGCGCGGAGGAGCCGGCGTACGTCGAATTCCGGTTCGGGGATTTTCAGTGCGAGCTGGGGATCATCGGCGCGAAGTACGCGCCGCACGCGGTCGGGCCGACGGCGGCGGGGGCGATCGTCAACTGGCATGTGGACGACCTGGAGGGCACGCTCGCGCGGCTGCTCGAGCTCGGGGCGACGCTCAACGAAGGAATCGTTGAGCGAGGCAACAACACGGGATTCCGCACCGCGTCGGTCGTGGATCCGTTCGGCAACCTGATCGGCATCATGAACAACCCGCACTACCTGCGGATTCTCGAAGAACTGAAGGGCTGAGGTTCAGAAGTCGATGCGCATCACGGCGCGGCGTCTGCCCGGACGGCTCGCCTCGGCGTACCCGGCGTCGGCGAACGTGGCGAGCGTGCCGACGTACCCGCCGTCGACCAGGTCCGGGTAGCCCTCGACGGCGCGGCCGCCGCGGTCCCGGGCGAAGTCGGCGGCGGCGCGGGCGAGGGCACGGCTGATCCCGCGACGCCGGTAGCCGACGCGGGTGACGAAGCAGGTGACCGCCCAGACTGTCGGATCAGCCTTGTCCTCGGTGCGGTCCTGCCACGGGACGCGGAAGTCGCGGAGCAGTCTCGGGTGGTCGACCCGGGGCGCGACCGCGCACCAGCCGACGGGTTCGCCGTCCAGGTAGGCGATCAGGCCGCTCGTTGCCTCCGCCGTCGGGTTGTCGCAGGCGGTCTGGTCGCGGAGGCGGGCGGCGAGTTCCTCGGCGCCCTCCGAAGCCCATGACTCCTTGGGCAACATCCGAAACCGCTGGCACCAGCAGCGCGCGCTGTCACCCCGCTCACCGAAAACCGCTCGGAGGTCCGCAGCAGTCGCCTGATTGGCCGGCACGATCGTCAACTCCGCCGCCCCGACCGGCTCGCGCGACCTCACCGACCGAGCATCCCGCGCCCGGTCCCGCGCTCCGTCCCGCGCCCCACCCCGCGCAGATTCCCTGGTCTGTGGGCGCGCAGTCTGTTCACGGGTTTGCTTCTGGCCTTGGGGCGGTGGTTCGAAGGTGAGTTGGACTTCGACGGTATCGCCGGCGTCGAGGCCTTTTGGCTTGCGTACGGCGTCCTTCAGTGGGAGGAGGTAGCCGCCGTCTTTCGGCCACAGTGACGTCTTCCACTCGGTGGTGCCGATGCGGGCGCGAATCGGCAGCATGCCCCAGCCGTAGCTGGCCGACAGGGCAACGGCCCGCAGTGCTTCGCCGTCCTCCTCCGGCACGGGTACGAAGTAGTACGGCGCCGGTCCGCGCCATTCGATGACTTCGCCGGTGAAGGACTGGTTCATGGCCCGATGCTAGGCCCGGTTCCGGACACATCACTTCCGGTTTTGGGGTCAGAAGTGGCCGCGGTGTGTGAGGGCGGTGGTGATGTGCTGGGCCGCCTGCTGCAGGTGTGGAAGGAACTCCTCGCACAGCGACGTCGAGGTCGAGCGGGACGCATGGGCGGAGACGTTGAGGGCGGCGATGACGCGGCCGCGGGAGTCGCGGATCGGGGCGGCGATGGAGCGCAGGCCCAGTTCGAGCTCCTGGTCGACGAGGGCATAGCCGTCGGCGCGTGCCTGGGTGACGGCGGTGCGGAGGTCCTCGGGAGCCGTGAGCGTGCGGTCGGTGAGCGGCTCGGCTTGCAGCGTGTCGAGGTACGCCGTGAGGGCGTCGTCGGGCAGGCCGGCGAGAAGGACGCGGCCCATCGAGGTCGGGTACGCCGGCAGCCGGGCGCCGACGCCGAGCGCGACGGTCATGATCCGGCTGGTCGGAACGCGGGCGACGTACACGATGTCCGGGAGGTCGAGCGTTGCGATCGAGCACGACTCGCGGGTCTTGGCGCTCAGCTCGTCCATGAACGGGCCGGCGAGTTCGCCGAGGTCGAGTGAGGACAGGTACGCCCAGCCGAGGGCGAGGACGCGCGGGGTGAGGGAGAAGCGGCGGTTGTCGCTGCGTACATAGCCGAGCTCTTCCAGGGTGAGCAGGATCCGGCGGGCCGTCGCCGGAGTGATGCCGACCGCGCGGGCGACCTCGCTCAGCGTCAGGGACGGCGCCGCGGCGGAGAACGCGCGGATCACCGCGAGGCCTCGCTCCAGGCCCTGCAGAAACGTGCCTGTAGACGCGTCACCCGGCATCGGCTAGCCTGCTTTTCGTTGAAAGAAGAACTATTCGCTGAGCGAAATCCTAGCGGAGCTGCCGATGCCACGTCCAGCCGAGCCCGAGGCGACAACACCCGGGGGTGGGTTCGTCCACACGTTCCTGCCCGGGCGGGTGGCGTTCGGAGCCGGCTCGCTCAACCGGGTCGCGGGTGAGGTCGAGGCGCTCGGTGTACGACGGGCGCTCGTGGTGGCGACGAACTCCGCGCGGGACGCGGCCGACGTGATCGAACAGCAACTGGGCAGCCGCTTCGCCGGACGGATCGACGGCGTGGCACAACACGTACCCACCGAGGTGGCCACCGCCGCGCGAGCCAGGGCTCGCGAGGTCGGCGCCGACGCGATCGTCGCCATCGGAGGCGGCTCAGCCATCGGGCTCGCCAAGGCAATCGCCCTCACAGCAACCAGCACCGCCGAGGTTGGCGGTGGGGGCGTTGTGGTTGTGGCGGTGCCTACTACTTATGCGGGGTCTGAGATGACGCCGGTGTGGGGGGAGACTGCTGGTGGAAGTAAGACGACGGGGACTGATATGCGCGTGCTGCCTCGCGTGGTTGTTTACGACCCGGTTTTGAGTCGAGGGCTGCCGTTGAAGGTGACGGCGGCGAGTGTGGCTAATGCGGTCGCGCACTGTGTGGAGGCGGTCTGGACGCCTAAGGCCGATCCGATCACGGAGATGACCGCGGCTGAAGGACTGCGCGCGTTGAGCGGCGGGTTGCGGGACGTGCTGGTCGAGGCCGACGACTTGGGTGCTCGGGAGAAGCTTCTGTACGGCGCCTGCTTGGCTGGATCTGCGCTGGGGACGGCCGGCACGGGGCTGCACCACAAGCTGTGCCATTTGCTTGGTGGTACCTACAACCTGCCGCACGCGGAAACGCACGCGGCCGTCCTCCCGCAGGTGACCCGAGTCAACGCTTCCTCAGTCCCCCAAGCAAAAGCGCGGCTGGAAGCCGCCCTGGGCACCGAGGACCTGGCGCGGGGCGTGTTCGACCTGTTCCAGGCAGCCGGCGTGCCGACGAGCTTGCGGGAGCTGGGATTGACCGAGGCGCAGGTCGCCGAGGCGGCCGCGAAGTTCAAGCCGACGGACAACCCGATCCCGGTGACCGAGGACCTGGTGCGGGACATCCTGACCCGCGCCTGGTCCGGTACTCGACCTTGATGAACGAGGAGATCGGATGGATCTGCAAGGCGACGACCTGACCGCTGCCGTGGTGGCCAGCTTCGACGACAGTCCGAGCGACCGCTACCAGGAGGTGATGGGCGCCCTGGTGCGCCACCTGCACGCGTTCGCGCGCGAGGTCGACCTCACCGAGGACGAGTACTTCACCGCGATCGACTTCCTCACCCGCACCGGCCAGATCTCGACCGGCACGCGGCAGGAGTTCGTCCTGCTGGCCGACGTACTCGGGCTGTCGATGCTCACCGTGGGCCTGGGGAACCGGAAGCCGCCCGAGGCCACGCAGTCCACCGTGTTCGGCCCGTTCTTCGTCGAGGGCTCCCCCGAGGCACAGCTCGGCGACGACATCTCGAACGGAGCCCCTGGACAGCCGTGCCTGGTGAGCGGGCGTGTCCTCGACACGAAGGGCGAGCCGATCCCAGGAGCACTCGTCGAGACGTGGCAGGCCGACGAGGACGGCTTCTACGACGTGCAGAAGGATCTCGACGCGCCGCAGAACCGCGCGCACCTGACCACCGATGCCGATGGCAACTACCGGTTCTGGGCCGTGAAGCCGGTCGCCTACCCGATCCCCGACGACGGGCCGGTCGGCGAGCTGCTCCGGGCCGGCGGTCGCGGCCCGATGCGTCCCGCCCACATCCACTTCATGGTCACGGCTCCGGGTTACGCCCGTCTCATCACGCACGTCTTCGCGGCCGGCGACGAGTACCTCGACACCGACGCGGTCTTCGGCGTCAAGCAGTCGCTCATCGCGGACTTCACCGAACACACCGACGAAGGCAAGACCTACTACGCCGTCCAGTACGACCTCGTGCTCGCCACCACCGAGGAGACGCAGCAGTGATCACCACAGACGTCCTGATCGTCGGCAGCGGCCCCGCCGGCGGAGCCGCCTCGCTGTTCCTGTCGACGTACGGCATCGACAACATCGTCCTCACCCGGTACGGCTGGACCGCGAACACGCCGCGCGCGCACATCACCAACCAGCGCACGATCGAACTGATGCGCGACATGGGCATCGAGGACCAGGTCGTCGACAAGGGCACCGCCCACGACCTGATGGGGCAGACCGCGTTCTGCACCAGTCTCGCCGGAGAGGAGATCGGCCGGATCCGCACCTGGGGCACGCATCCGCGGCGCCTGGCCGACTACACGGAGGCGAGTCCTTGCCTACCGATGGATCTCCCCCAGACGCTGTTCGAGCCGATCCTGGTCAGCACGGCGGCCAGTCGCGGCGCGCGGCTGCGCTTCAACACCGAGTACGAGAGTCTGGAGCAGGACGACGACGGCGTCACCGCCACGGTCCGGGACCGCTTGAGCGGTACGACGTACCAGATCCGCGCGAAGTATCTGATCGGAGCGGACGGCGGGCGGAGCAAGGTGGCCCAGGACATCGAGTTGCCGATGGCCGGCGCGATGGACATCGAGGGCTCGATGAACATCGTGTTCGAGGCGGACCTGAGCCGGTACGTCGCGCATCGGCCGAGCGTCCTGTACTGGGTGCTGCAGCCCGGCGCGCAGATCGGCGGCATCGGCGCGGGCCTGGTCCGGATGGTTCGCCCTTGGAACGAGTGGCTGATCGTCTGGGGCTACGACATCAACCAGCCCGCCCCCGTGGTCGACGAGGCGATGGCGACCGAGATCGTGCACAACCTGGTCGGCGACGACACCATCGACGTGAAGCTGAAGAGTACGTCGGTGTGGAGCGTCAACCACATGTACGCCGAGAAGACGTCCAAGGGCCGCGTGTTCTGCATGGGCGACGCGATCCACCGGCACCCGCCGAGCAACGGCCTCGGCTCGAACACCTCGATCCAGGACGCGTACAACCTGGCCTGGAAGCTCGCGCTGGTCCTCAAAGGGCAGGCAGCGCCGAAGCTCCTCGACAGCTACAACGACGAGCGAGCACCGATCGCACAGCAGATCGTTGACCGCGCCAACAAGAGCCGCACCCAGTTCGGGCAGATCTTCCGCGCGCTGGGGATGACACCGGACGCCCCGGCCGGCCGCACGATCGACTCCCGCAAGGACGACACACCGGCCGCGGCGGAGCAGCGCGAGGAGCTGCGGAAGGCGATCGAGCTGAAGGACTACGAGTTCAACGCGCACGGCGTCGAGCTCGGGCAGCGCTACCGGTCGTCCGCGGTCGTCGACGACGGTACGCCGGAGCCGCCGTACGAACGGGACCACGAGCTGTACTACCACCCCACGACCTGGCCGGGTGCGCGGATCCCACACTGCTGGCTGACGCGCGGATCGGACACCGTGAGCACGCTGGACGTGGTCGGGAAGGGCCGGTTCACCCTGCTCACGGGTATCGGCGGCGACGCCTGGGTGAAGGCGGCGCAGTCGGTGTCCGAACAACTCGGCGTACCGATCGAGCCGCTCGTGATCGGACCCGGCCGGGAGCTCGATGACCTGTACGGCGACTGGGCGCGGGTGCGCGAGATCCCGGACGAGGGGTGTCTGCTCGTCCGGCCCGACGCGCACATCGCGTACCGCGCGTTCGATCAGCCGGAAGACGCGACCGAAACGCTTCGTCAAGCAGTGAACGGATTGCTAGGTCCTGTCTGGTGATCCAGCGAGGGCCTAGGCCGCTGACGTCGCGTCCGCGCGGAGGATCCGGTCGAGGATGGCCGAGATCTCCGCGGTCTCGGCGTCCAGCAGCGTGATCAGCGCGACCCGCGAGGTCTCCGAGCGCGCCTCCAGAGCCGCCGCGCTCAAGGCGCGCACGGTGCCCAGCTCGTGTATCAGTTCGTCCCACAGAGCGTTCATCAGCAAACCCCCATGATTCCCGTCGCAAAGGCAGTGCGACGAGAAGGCCTCACTTCTGTCTCACCGAGAACAACGGGCGCAAGCGCAAGGAGGTTACGGACTCGTCAATAACTTCCAGCTGTGGGCCGGGACCGGCGGTGTGTCGTCGAGCGGGAAGGGCTGCTCCTCGTCCGACACGTTCAGCAGGAGCAGGACCCAGTCGTCACCGTGCCGGCTCCGCAGCGCGATGGTCTCGTTGGTCAGGTGCTCGACGGTCGTCCGGGCGCGGGTGAGCCACGCGTTCCGCCGCCGTACGCCGATCAGCTCCTGGTGCAGCCGGTACGTCGGCAGCCCGTACGGCGCGAGCTCGTCCGGCGATCCCGGGAACGCCGGGCGGATCGCGTCGTCGCCGCCGGCGCGATCCTCCTTCAGCCCGCGGAACGCCTGCTCGTCGCCGGAGTAGACACTCGGGACGCCGCCCACGACGAACAGGATCGCCAGCGCGTGACCGAGGTGGCGTTCGTCCTCGAGCCGCGTCGCCAGCCGGGTCACGTCGTGGTTGCCGACGAACGTCTGCGGGACGAACGTGTCGAGCAGCGCGTTGTGCCGGCCGAGGGCGTACGACAGCTCGAAGAAGTTGCGATCGTTCAGCGAGCTCCAGATCGCCTTCCAGAGCTCGTACTGCGTGACGGAGTCGAGGCCGCTCTGTTCGACGTACGCGGCGTAGTCACCGTGGATGACCTCGCCGAAGTACCAGGTGTCGCGGTCCCGCGGCAGTGCTGCGCGCCAGAACCCCGGCGGTACGGCGTACGCGGCGTCCAGGCGCCACGCGTCGACGCCACGGTCGTTCCAGAAGCGGAGGACGTCGCCCACATAGGAAGCGACGTCGGGGTTGCCGTGGTCCAACGCGACCAGATGCTCGTGACCTTCGAACACGTCGCCACCGCGGAACCACTCCGGATGCGCGAACGACCGCGCGACGTGGTTGAAGACGCCGTCGAGCGCGATCCGCAGGCCACGGGCGTGCGCGGCGTCCACCAGGTGGTCGAAGTCGGCCTCGTCACCGAGCCTCGGATCGATTCGGAAGTGGTCGACGGTGTCGTACCCGTGCGTCTCCGAGGCGAAGACCGGGCCCAGGAGCAGGCCTGAGCAGCCGAGCTCGATCGTGTAGTCGAGCCAGTTCTCCAGCTGCGGCAGGCGGTGGACGACAGCCGGCTGGGCGACGGACTCGGCCGCGGTGAAACCGAGCGGATAGACCTGCCACCAGATCGCGTGATCAGCCCACATGTTGACCGAAGGTGTGGTGGCGGATCCACGCGTGCATCGCGATGGCGGCCGCGGCGCTGGCGTTGATCGAGCGGGTGGAGCCGAACTGGGCGATCGACAGGACCGCTGTGCAGATCTGGTGGGCCTCCTCCGTCAGCCCGGGGCCCTCCTGACCGAAGAGCAGGACGCAGGCGCGGGGCAGGTCGTAGGTTTCCAGCGGGACGGAGCCCGGCAGGTTGTCGATGCCGATGACCGGGAGTTGGTTCACAGCGGCGTACGACGCCAGGTCGGCGAGGGTCGGGTGGTGCCGGACGTGCTGGTAGCGGTCGGTGACCATCGCGCCGCGGCGGTTCCACTTCCGGTTGCCGACGATGTGCACCTCGGCGGCCAGGAACGCGTTCGCGGTCCGGACGACCGAGCCGATGTTCAGGTCGTGCTGCCAGTTCTCGATCGCGACGTGGAACGGGTTCCGCTGCCGGTCCAGGTCCGCGACGATCGCGTCGAGCTTCCAGTACCGGTACCGGTCGACCACGTTGCGCCGGTCGCCGGCCGCCAGCAGCTCCGGGTCCAGCCGCGGGTCGTCCGGCCAGTCGCCCTCCCACGGGCCGACGCCGACCTCGTTCGGGCCCACCATGTCCGCTCCCCGTAGGTCGCTGCTCAGCTCATGCACAGGTCGGGACGCTACCCTGTCCGCGTGCTTGCTCTCGTCGCGATGCTGATGCCCAACTGGATGGACCCGGAGTACCTGCTGCACTGGCTGGGTGACTGGGCCCTCTGGGGCACGCTGCTGGTGGTCTTCATCGAGTGCGGGCTGCTCTTCCCCATCCTGCCCGGTGACTCGCTGCTGTTCGCGGTCGGCCTGTTCATCGCGCAAGGCAGCATCGACGTACCGCTCTGGCTGGCCTGCGTGCTGCTGACCGTCGCCGCGTTCCTCGGCAACGTGTCCGGCTATTACATCGGCCGGGTGCTGGGAACGTCACTGTTCCGGAATCCGAACGCCCGGTTCCTGAAACCGAAGTACATCGAGCAAACGCATGAGTTCTTCGCGCGGTACGGCCCCCGCGCGCTGGTGATGGCCCGGTTCGTGCCGATCGTCCGGACCTTCATCACCGTCGTCGCCGGCGCCGGGCGGATGGACGCGAAGAAGTTCTTCCTCTGGACCGGGATCGGCGCGGTGCTCTGGGCCTGCGGCATCACGCTGCTCGGGCACGCGCTCGGCAACGTGAAGTTCATCCACGACCACCTGGAGTCGGCGCTGATCCTGCTGGTGCTGGTCTCGTTGGTCCCGATGGTCGTCGAGTACTTCCTGGCCCGCCGCCGCAACCGCAACGGCCGGGCCGGCGACGCGCCGAAGCACGCCGCCCCCAAGCACCCGATCGGCAACGGTCAGTGACCGAAGGGGAAGTGCGGGTCTGACCAGACCCAGTCGGCGCTCAGGAGCGACAGCTCCGCGACGTCGACCGGACCGGTCGGCAGCGGGCCGACCACCTGGCCGGAGCCGAGCGAACAAGCCACCCGGATCCGGTCTGCCGCCTGGTACCAGACCAGCGCCCCCCGTGGCGCCGCCCCTTCACGGAGCAAGGCATGGTGGTCGAGCCAACGAACCGCGTCGGCCGCGTCGTGCCAGCCGCTGTCGTGCGCGTAGCCGAACGCCATCCGCTGGAACTTCAGCGGCCAGTCCAGCCACGCCGCGGAGCCAACTCGCTCCAGTTGCCAGTTCAGCGCCGCTTCGGTGTCCCGCGGGTTCGCGACCCGCGAGACGTCACGCCCCTCCACAGCAAGCTCCCCCCAGGCCATAGGTGTTCTCCCCCGATCCCCCGTCCTCGGCCTGCTTGCCGCGGCATGTTCACAGCGTGCTGGGTCCGTATACAGCCGCCGTACATTCAGCCGGCGGCGACAGCAGCCTCTGATCCGGTCAGCAGCCGCCGGCACTCGGACGCGGCAGCGTCGTTCCCTGCCTGCTGCCACACGCGCGCGGCGCGTTCGAGGGTACGGCGGGCGTTGTCCAGGCTTCCGGTGGACAGATAGAGCTCGCCGAGGTGCTGCGCCGCGTCGCCCTCCACGCTCCGGTCGCCCAGGCGGTGACCGATGTCGATCGCGTCCAGCAGGGTCTTCCGGGCCGCCGCGACCTCGCCACGCTCCATCAGCGCCCGCCCGAGCAGCGCCCGGGTGTACGCCGCGCAGTGGTCGTCGCCCATCCCGTCGAAGATCGCGAGCGCCTTGCGCAGCTGCCGGACCGCCTCGTCGTGCCGTCCCTGGTTGACCCGGAGCGCCGCGATCCGGCGGCGGACCTTGGCCTCGCGGTGGGCATCGGCCCGCCGTACGGCGATCAGGAACGCCTGGGCCAGGTACCGGCGGGCGGTGACCAGGTCGCCGCGGATCAGGTAGACGTTCGCGGCGGCGGTCCGCGCCAGCGCCTCGGCGTTCGCGTTGCCGTCCTCGACGAACGCCTCGATCGCCTTCTCGTACTGCTCCAGGCCCCGCTCGCGTTCGCCGCGTTCCCGCAGCCAGGTGCCGAGGCCGACGGCGGCGATCCCCTCACCGAGCCGGTCGCCGACCTCGGCGAACGCCTGCGCGGCCGCGTCGAAGTGCCGGCGAGCGTTCTCCCAGTCGTCCTGGTACAGAGCCAGCTGGCCGAGGTTGCGGTGCATGATCGCCGCGCCGTGCCGGTCCCCGCAGGCGATCGCGCTCTGCAGCCCTTGCTGGTGCGAGCCGTTCCAGTCGTCGAACCCGGCCCGGAGGTCGAGGTACGGGCCCCAGGCGGCCGCGATCCGCCAGGCGTGCTCGTGCAATCCGTTCTGCGCCGCGGCACGGATCGCCGGCACGAAGGTGCTGCGCTCGCTGTCGAACCAGGCGATCGCGTCGGTCTCGGTGAACGGCGACGGATCGGGTGCGGTCAGCGGACCGGTGTGCTCCAGGACGCCGAAGTACTCGAAGGACAGGGCGTTGTTGGCCCGCCGGATCTTGTTCAGGATCGCGTCGACCACCGCCTCGACGTCCCGCACCGCCTGCGCCTTCTGCTCGTCGTCGCCGACGCCGAGCGCATGCAGCCGGAGCAGGTCATGGACGCGGTAGCGCGCCGTACCGCGGTGGTCGACCGAGCTGATCCGGACCAGGTTGACCTCGATCAGCCGGTCCAGGCTCCGCCGTACGGCGGCCGGCGAGGCGACGGACTCGAGCGCCCGCGCGGAGAAGACCCCCACGGCGAAGTGGCCGATCAGCCGGTACAGCCGGGCCTCCTCGGGGCTCAGCGCGTCATAGCTCAGGTCCGCGCTCGACCGTACGGCGAGCTCGCCGATGCTCAGCTCGTCGAGCCGTGAAGTCTCGTCCCGCAACCGCCGCGCCAACTCCCGCGCGCTCAGGTCCGGCCGCTGCGCCAGCCGGCTGCCGACGATCCGGATCGCCAGCGGGAGGTTCGCGCACGCGGACAGGATCTCCTCGGCCTCGGGCGACGACGGGTCGATCCGGCCCGATCCGGCGACCGAGGACAGCAGCAGCGCCGCCTCCCGGTCGTCGAACGTGTCCAGCGGCGTACTGTCCGCGCCGGCCAGGTCCATCAGCCGGTTGCGGCTCGTCACGACCACTGCCGACGCGCCGGTACCGGGCATCAGCGGCGTCACCTGACCCGCGGTGGCCACGTCGTCGAGGAGGATCAGCACCCGCCGGCTCGCCAGCTCGGACCGCAGCATCGCCGACCGCCGCTCCGGGTCGGTCGGGATCGCGTAGTCGGGCAGGTTGAGGCTGAGCAGCAGATCGGTCAGCGCCGCAGCGGGGTCGCGCGGGTGCGTCGCGCCGTGCATGTCCAGGTAGATCTGCCCGTCCGGGAAGTGCTCGCGAACCAGGTGGCCGAGCCGGACGGCCAGCGAAGTCTTCCCGGTCCCCGGTGCGCCGGAGATGACGGCGATCGGCGGCCGCACCGGATCCCGGCCGCAGACCAGGTCCCGCAGCTGCTCCAGCTGATCCTGCCGGCCGCTGAAGTCGGCCAGGTCGAGCGGGAGCTGGCTCGGCGGCCGCAGTGGATCGGTCAGCTCGGGCGCGGCCATCGGACCGGGCTGGGCGGTCGGTTCGGGGCGGTCCGCCGTGCGGTCGGCCGGGACGCCCGGGTTCGGCCAGTTGGCCGAGCGGCCGTTCTCGGCGCGGGCGCCGGCGGCCTCCAGCTCCGGACCGGGCTTGATGTCCAGCTCGTCGGCGAGCGTCTGCACCGCCTTCGCGTACGCCGCGCGCGCCTCGCCCACCCGGCCGGCCGCCACCAGCGCGTCGACGAGCCGCCGCCAGAGCTGCTCGTCGTACGGGTCCTCGGTGAGGCGGGCACTGAGCAGTACGGCGGCACCGCTGGCGTCGCCGTACTCGAGCCGGAGATCCAGCAGGCTGTCGACGAGGCCGCGGTGCTGCGCCTCGAGCCGGGAGATCGTGCCCTCCCACGCGGCGGGCATCGGCAGGTCCTCGAGCGGACGGCCCTGCCACAGCGAGTAGGCACGGGACAGGACCCGCATCGCCTGCCGGCCGTCACCCGCGTCCCGCAGGTGGCCGCCCTCGGCGAGCAGGGACTCGAACAGGCTGGCGTCGAGCTCGTCGACCCCGACCTCGATGCTGTACCCGGCGGCCGACGTGTCGATCGGCGCGGGCAGCCCGGCCTCCTGCAGCACACTGCGGAGCGCGCGGACGTACGTGCGGATGTTCGCTGTGGCCGACCGCGGCGGGGTGTTCTCCCAGAGCGCGTCCGCGATCAGATCGGTCGAGACGAACCGGTTGGGGTGCAGCAGCAGCGTGGCGAGCAGCTGACGCGGTTTGGCGGCCTTGAGCGGCTGGCCCTGGACATGGACGAGCCGCAGAGGTCCGAGGATCCCGTACCTCAGACTGTCCACTCGTCCGACCTCTCCACTCTGGAAACCGCCCTATCGTGGCATCCGCCTGTACCCGCCGGGAAGGCCGATGTACGCCGGATGTATCTCAGTGCGGCACAGTTGACACAGGTACCGGGGGGAGGGCAGGCCCGGAGGTGGCGACTTGACCGCCGTCACACCGGGCCTGGCACTGGGAGAGAGTCCGGGGTCGGGGGTCCTGGACTACGGGGACCGGTGCCTACTGGCCACCGGTGAATGGCGGCTGACCGTCCTGTGGCGCGGGGGAACCCGCAGGCGGCCCGCCCACCGGTGGCTCTCCCTGGTACTGCCCCGGGTACTGGCCGGGCTGGCCCTGGTACGGCGGCTGCTGCGGCTGCTGGTACCCGCCCGGGATCTGCTGCTGCGGGTAGCCCTGCTGGTAGTTGCCCTGGTCACCCGGCATCTGGGGGTGGATCTGCCCCGACGACGGCGCCCCCGGCTGCATCTGCGGCGGCGCCTGCTCACCGGCGACCGAGCCGATGGTGCCGAACGAAACCTGCGGCACCGCGCGCACCTGCTCGTCCTTGACCTCGAAGTAGCCGGCCTTCTCGAACTTGAAGCCGCTCGCGATCAGATTCGACGGGAACGCCTCGATCCGCGTGTTGTAGTCGCCGACGTTCGCGTTGTAGAACCGGCGGCCGGCCGCGATCCGGTCCTCGGTGTCGGTCAGCTCGCGCTGCAGGCCGAGGAAGTTCTGGTTCGACTGCAGCTGCGGGTAGGCCTCCACCGAGATCATCATCTGACGCAGCGCGCCGGACAGCTCACCCTCCGCCGCCGCCCGCTGCTCGGGGGTGGTGTTCTGCACGTTCACCGCCTGGGTGCGCAGCCGGGCGACCTCCTCGAACACGTGCCGCTCGTGCGCGGCGTACGCGCGGACGGTCTCGACCAGGTTGGGGATCAGGTCGTACCGGCGGTGCAGCTCGACGTCGATCTGCCGCCACGACTCCTGGATCAGGTTCCGCTGCTTGACGAACCGGTTGTACGACGTGATCAGCATGATCGCCGCAACGACGATCACCGCGACGATCACGATGATGACCCAGACCATGACGAGCTCCCGAGAGTTGGCAGTGCTGACAGCGACTCTACGGCCAGCCGGGTCCGCCCGGTGGTTAACGCAGGCGGGGGTCGACGCCGGCGTAGTCGCGCCAGACGTACGGCGGAACGTTCAGGACAACCTGCTCGAGCAGCGCGAGCCGGTTCAGCACCTCGGTCGGGTCGTGCGCGCCGTTGTCCCAGCCGACCAGCGAGTTGCCCTCGACCCGCCAGCCGATCTCGCCGCGGGCGAGCAGCATCTCCATCATCCGCGGCGTCACCACCGCGTGCCCGAACCGTTCGTCGTCGGCCTTGACCCGGAACGCCCGGTTGAACTGCTCGCTCTCGAACTGGAGGTCGCGGAACCCGAACGCGTTCGCGACCGCGCCGCCGAAGATCCCCTCGTGCGTCACCTCGAGGTGCGGCAGCGCGCCCGGCAGCTGCAGCACGACCACGCCGAAGTTGTGGGTGGTCGTCCGCCGTTGGCCTTTCCCGTTCGTGGTGTGGGTCTGGTAGCTGTAGTCGAAGGCAACCATCTGGTGCCCGTTGTACGGCCCGGACAGCACGTTCTTGACGCGCCAGTTGTCGCCGGTGCGGAACGGTGTACCGGCCCACTGCCCGGCCAGCGAGTGGTTGGCCGGGACGTACGACCAGCCGTGCTGGGCGGCGAAACCGGCGAACAGCTCCCGGCGCTTCTTCGCGCGGTAGTAGTTGAACCAGGCGAGGCCGACGCCGACGACGATCGCCAGCAGGACGATCAGCAGGGTGCTGCTCTGCATCAGCCGAGCCCCAGGTCCTCGAGACCGAACACCGACCGGTACTCCAGCCCCTCTGCCTCCACCCGCTCCTGCGCCCCGGTCGAGCGGTCCACGATCACCGCGACCGCGACGACCTCGGCACCGGCCTCACGCAACGCCTCGACGGCGGTCAGCACCGACCCGCCCGTCGTCGACGTGTCCTCGACCGCCAGCACCCGCCGGCCCGTCACGTCCGGCCCCTCGATCCGCCGCTGCAGACCATGCGTCTTCTCGGCCTTGCGTACGACGAACGCGTCGAGCGTGCGGCCCTGCTGGGCGGCTGCGTGCAGCATCGACATCGCGACCGGGTCCGCGCCGAGCGTCAGCCCGCCGACCGCGTCGTACTCCAGGTCCTTGGTCAGCTCGAGCATCGCCGGGCCGATCAGCGGCGCCGCGGCGGCGTCGAGGGTGATCCGGCGCAGGTCGACGTAGTAGTCGGCTTCCTTGCCCGACGCCAGCGTCACCCGCCCGTGCACGATCGCCTTGCTCTTGACCTGCTCCAGCAGTCCGTCCCGGTCGTAGCTCATGAGCCTTGAGCTTAGATCACCTGTGGGGCGCACCTATTTGCTGCTCACGCGCACCAGGTGGCCGAAGGCGACCGAGCGGTCCGGGGAGTGGAAGAGGTCCTGGCAGGTGGTCAAGGTGATGATCCATCCGAGCAGCCCGGCCCCGACCGCCAGGAACACGATTCCGAGTCGCCTGACTACTCCCCGCATACGTCCAAGTATGCAGTTCGGCTGTAAAGGCTGTGCACGACGTGTCGATGGACGCCGATGGTTGCCCCGGACGACGATGTGGGCATGAAGGCGCTCGTGAAGGCCGAGGCGAAGCCAGGCCTGTGGTTGCAGGACGTACCGGAGCCGAAGATCGAGGCCGACGAGGTCCTGATCAAGGTGCTCCGGACCGGGTTGTGCGGCACCGACCTGCACATCCAGAGCTGGGACCACTGGGCGCAGAAGAACGTGCCGGTGCCGATGGTCACCGGGCACGAGTTCTGCGGTGAGGTGGTCGAGATCGGCGTCGGGGTCCGCGACGTCGCGGTCGGCGACCTGGTCAGCGGCGAGGGACACCTGGTGTGCGGCCGCTGCCGCAACTGCCGCGCCGGACGCCGGCACCTGTGCATCAAGACCCGCGGCCTCGGCGTCCACGTGCCGGGCGCGTTCGCGGAGTACGTCGCGCTGCCGGCCACGAACGCGTGGGTGCACAAGGACGACAACGGCACCGTCGACCTCGACGTCGCCGCGATCTTCGACCCGTTCGGCAACGCCGTCCACACGGCACTGTCGTTCCCGCTCGTCGGCGAGGACGTGCTGATCACCGGCGCCGGCCCGATCGGGGTGATGGCCGCCGCGGTCGCGCTGCACGCCGGCGCCCGGAACGTGGTGATCACCGACCTGTCGGAGTACCGCCTCGACCTGGCCCGGAAGATCGGCGTGACGCACGCGGTGAACGTCGGCGAGGAGTCGATCGCGCAGGCCCAGCAGAGCCTCGGGATGCGCGAGGGGTTCGACGTCGGGATGGAAATGTCCGGGCAGCCGGCCGCGCTGCGGGACATGATCGCGAACATGAACCACGGCGGGAAGATCGCGATGCTCGGCCTGCCGTCGGACGAGATCGCGATCGACTGGGGCACGGTGGTGCTGAACATGCTGACCATCAAGGGCATCTACGGCCGGGAGATGTTCGAGACCTGGTACTCGATGTCGGTGATGCTGGAGCGCGGGCTCGACCTGACGCCGGTGATCACGCACCGGTTCGGGTACGGCGACTTCGAGCGCGCCTTCGACGTGGCGCGCCAGGGGCAGTGCGGCAAGGTGATCATGGACTGGACGGCTGAGACGCTGGAGGAGAAGCACTGATGTTCGGGCGGATGCGGGACGACCTGACGGCGACCATCGGCGAGATCCGGGAGGCCGGGCTGTACAAGTCCGAGCGGGTGATCACCTCATCCCAGCAGGCCTTGATCTCTGTTGCTACCGGCAACGAGGTGCTGAACTTCTGCGCCAACAACTATCTGGGCCTGTCCGACCACCCGGAGGTGGTCGCCGCCGCCAAGGAAGCCCTCGACCGGTGGGGCTTCGGCCTGTCCTCGGTGCGCTTCATCTGCGGCACGCAGCAGATCCACAAGGACCTGGAAGCTGCGCTGAGCACCTTCCTCGGCACTGAGGACACCATCCTCTACAGCTCCTGCTTCGACGCCAACGGCGGTCTGTTCGAGACCCTGCTCGGCGCCGAGGACGCGATCATCTCCGACGAACTGAACCACGCCAGCATCATCGACGGCGTCCGGCTGTCCAAGGCCCGCCGGTACCGGTACAAGAACCGCGACATGGCCGACCTGGAGGCCCAGCTGAAGGACGCCGCCGACGCGCGGTACCGGCTGATCGCGACCGACGGCGTGTTCTCGATGGACGGGTACGTCGCGCCGCTCGACGAGATCTGCGACCTGGCCGAGCGGTACGACGCGCTGGTGATGGTCGACGACTCGCACGCGGTCGGTTTCGTCGGCCCGGACGGCGCCGGTACGCCGTCGCTGTTCGGCGTGAAGGACCGCGTCGACATCGTCACCGGCACCCTCGGCAAGGCCCTCGGCGGCGCGTCCGGCGGCTACGTGTCAGCCCGCCGCGAGATCGTCGAACTGCTCCGGCAGCGCTCCCGTCCGTACCTGTTCTCGAACTCGCTGGCGCCGTCGGTCACCGCCGCGTCGCTGAAGGCGCTCGAGCTGATCGGCGGGTCGAGCGACCTGCGCGACAAGCTCGCGGCCAACACCAAGCTCTTCCGGACCAAGATGACCGAGGCCGGTTTCGACGTCCTCCCCGGCGACCACCCGATCTCCCCGGTGATGATCGGCGACGCCGCGGAAGCCGGGCGGCTGGCGGACAAGTTGCTCGAACTCGGGATCTACGTGATCGGGTTCTCGTATCCCGTCGTGCCGCAGGGCAAGGCGCGCATCCGCGTCCAGTTGTCGGCGGCGCACTCCACCCAGGACGTCGAAACCGCGATCGCGGCGTTCATCGAGGCTCGGGACGCCCTCGCGGGCTGACTCAGCCCAACGGGGGCGCCGGCGGCCGCAAGGCCTGCTCGAGGTCGGCGGCCACCGCGTCCAGGCCCTGCGACACGAGGACCGGGCCGGGCGATGTCAGCAGGCCGTCGATGCGTCCCCGCGCCGTTCGTACGGCGTCGCGCAGCGAACGGGCGCGGTTCTGCGCGGCATCGTCCGGGGCCGACGGCTCGAGCGCGGTCAGCTTGTCCTCCACCGCGGTGATCCGGCTCGCGGCGATGTTCCAGCCGCCGGCGACTTCGGCCGGCGAGCCCAGCCGGCGGAGTTCGGGGATGAGACTGCGGGCGAACCACGCCACCTCGCCCTCGGCGGATGCGAGGTCGTCGCGCCAGAACTTGGCACGGCGGCGCGACCGCACCAGCAGCAGAACACCGATGACAAGCCCGAGCACGACGACGGCTGCGAGCACCCACCACAGCCATGAAGGCGGGCCGCTCGACTCGGACGACGACGGCTGCACGGACGGCGAGGCCGTCGGTGCCGGCGTGGCCGCTGCCCGGGTCGGCGAGGTAGGCGGCGCTGTCTGCGTCTGCGTCGGCGAGGTGCGCGGCGCCGTCTCCGTCGGCGAGGTGGGCGGCGCCGTCTGCGTCGGCGTCGGGGCCACCACGATCACCGACGACTTGGTGGGGCTCGGCTCCGCCTGCGCCGGCGCAGACGTCCGGGAGGGAGCAGGCGGGGGCGGCGACTCGGTGTCTTCCGGCGTACGGGTTCGCTCCGGGACCTGCGGCGACGCCTGCGTCCGACTGGGTTCCGCGGACGCCGGCGTGCGGGTCGGTTCCGGGACCGTCGCCGTGGGGGACGGCAACCCGCTCGCGGTGCGCGTCACCGTCGGAGAGGGCAGGTTGACGTCTCCGTTCCCTCCACAGGAACCAAGGAGCAGGGCCGCCAGCGCCAGCCCGGCGATCCGCACCATCAACGGCAACCATCCGGCGCTGCCGGATCCCGCTCGCCTGGCCACTGCGCCCCCGCCCGCGTTCGGCTAACCGGCCGCAGGGGCAGCGCCGGCGGCCCGGGCGTCGCGTTCGATCTCGGCGGCGTCGGCTTTGATCTCCTTCGCCTCGGTCTTCTTCGCGCGCTTCATCGACGCTTCGATCTTGGCGCCCATGTCGGACACGCCGACGACCACCAGCCCGGCCTGGCCGGCGTCGAGGCTCTCGCCGAGCTCCTTCAGGTCGCTCCGGCTCATCCCCGCGGAGGCATGTCCCGCGACCGCGCCCAGGACGGCTCCGCCCGCGGTCGTGGCCGCGAGCAACCCGCCGCCGATGGCCGCGAACGGGAACAGCGCGACGACCAGGCCGGTGGCCAGCCCCACGCCACCACCCAGGACCCCGCCGGCCCGGGTCGGCGTCTCGTGCTTCTTGCTGATCTTGACCTTGCCGTCCTCGCGACGCTCGATGAGGGCCGCGTCGTACGCGTCGATCAGGTTGGCTTTGGTGTGCAGCTCCTTGACGAGCTGGTAATCCGCCTCCGCGTCGGCGACGTCGTCGTACACGCCGACGTAGGCCATGAAGGTGTCAAAGGCCATGACTCCTGCTCCCTCGTTCGCTCGGGTCTTCCAGGAGCAAGATCGCACCTGCAGTGACCGCTCGGGATCATCCGCGAAGGGCGAGATCCACGGGAACCGAACGATTCAGGGGCCGGGGCGCGAAGGACGGCCGTCGCCGCTAGGGTTGTCCGGTTCGCACTGGGTGAGGAGCTTTATGCGCCAGATGCTGGCCGTTGTCGGGGTGCTGTGTTTGACGTGTGTGGCCGGATGCGGGGCCGATGCCGGGACGGGGGTGACGGCGCCGTCGCCGGCGTTGTCGAGTGCGCCTTCGGTGACTCCGTCGGCGCCGGGCGGGGCCTACGCGCCGCCGACCCCGGCGCGGAGTGTTCCTATCGTGCGGTCGTCGCCGTCGGCGATGACGGTGGCCGCTGCCGGTGCGAAGTACCTGCAGATCACCCGGGCGTACAACGTGGCGCTCGAGCGGTTCGAGAAGGCCGCGAACGAGAACATGTCCCTCGCGACGTTGCAGAACAGGGCCAAGGCGGTGGCCGCGGCGAACCTCGCCGAGTACACCGCGCTGCGGTCGACCATCTGGCCGGCCCGGGTCTCGACACAGATGCGGGCCCTGGCGAAGGCGGACGCGGCCGCGCGCCCGCACTGGCTCGAGGTCGCGGCCAGCGAGAGCAAGTCGGAGATGGCGGACCACCTGAAGCTCGCCACGGCCGCGGGCGGCAAGGCCCCGTCCGCGCAGATCCGCCGGCTTCTCGGTCTCCCGAAGTACGACGAGAAGGACTACAGCTGAACTTGTCGGCGCCGTACGCGAAGATGCGTGCATGGCGGTGATGAGCGGGCGGGCGGTCAACCGGGCGACGTTGGCGCGGCAGCTTCTGCTGGACAGGGAAGCGGTGCCGGCCGTCGATGTGGTGGGCCGGCTGGTGGGGATGCAGGGTCAGGAGGCCAAGCATCCGTACGTCGGGTTGTGGTCACGGATCGACGGGTTCGAGGAGACCGAGCTGGATCGCGCCGTCCAGGAGCGGGACGTCGTGCGCGGCACGCTGTTCCGCGGGACGCTGCATCTGGTGACCGCGGCGGACTACCTGCGGTTCCGGGTGACGGTCGCGCCGGTGCTCGAGGCCGGCTTGAAGGTGCTCGGCGATCGTGGCGCCGGGCTGGAGCCGGAGAAGGTCGTTGCCGCGGCGGAGAAGTTGCTCGCGAAGGAGCCTCTGACGTTCACCGAGGTGCGCGACGCGTTGCAGCAGCAGTTCCCGGACGTGAACGAGCGCGCGCTCGGGTTCTGCACGCGGATGCTGGTGCCTTTGGTGGTGTACCCAACGGATGTCCGCTGGTCCTGGGCGGCGAACTCCAAGTTCACGCCGGCCGAGGAGTGGATCGGGAAGCAGCTGCACCGCCGAGCCCAGACGAATGAGCTCGTCACGCGGTACCTGCAGGCCTTCGGACCGGCCACGCCCGCGGACTTCCAGACCTGGTCGGGACTGCAGAAGGCGAAGCCGCTGTTCGACGAGCTCGAGCTCGAGACCTTCACGGACGAGGCGGGCAAGACGCTGTACGACGTACCCGACGCGCCCCGCCCCGATCCGGAGACGCCGGCGCCGGTGCGGTTCCTGCCGGAGTTCGACAACGTGCTGCTGTCGCACGCGAAACGCGAGCGGATCATCGCCGACGAGCACAAGCCGGCCGTGTTCACGAAGAACCTCCGGGTCAAGGCGACGTACACCGTCGACGGCCTGGTCGCCGGGCTGTGGACGACCGAGAAGAAGCGTGGTGTGGCCACTCTCACGCTCGCGCCGTTCGGCCGGATGCTGAAGAAGACGCAGGCCGAGCTGGAGCGGGAGGGCGCCGGGCTGCTCCGCTTCCTGGAGCCCGATGCCAAGTCCTACGCAGTGGTTACTACCGGTTAATGAGGTTGTTGTCACACGTCGGATGACTGGGCCAGAAACCCTTTGCCGGGTGGAATGGGTGGATGAGCACAGTCCCCTCCATCACTCTGGACAACGGCGTCGAGATCCCGCAGCTGGGCCTGGGGGTCTGGCAGGTCGAGGACTCGATCGTCACCGAGGTCGTGACGACGGCGTTCGAGACCGGCTACCGGCACATCGACACCGCCGCGATCTACGGGAACGAGGAAGGCGTCGGCCGCGCGATCGCCGCGTCGGACATCCCGCGTGACGAGCTGTTCATCACCACCAAGCTGTGGAACTCCGACCAGGGCTACGACAGCACGCTGAAGGCGTTCGACCAGAGCCTGGCCAAGCTCGGCCTCGAGTACGTCGACCTGTACCTGATCCACTGGCAGTCGCTGCAGCGGAACCTGTACGTCGACACCTGGAAGGCGTTCGAGCAGCTGTACGCCGACAAGCGGGTCCGCGCGATCGGCGTGTCGAACTTCCACGAGCCCGCGCTGCGGCGGATCTTCGAGGAGACCACGATCCGGCCGGCGGTGAACCAGATCGAGCTGCACCCGGCGCTGCCGCAGGACGAGCTGCGCGCGTTCAACGCCGAGAACGACATCGTCACGCAGGCGTGGAGTCCGCTGGCCTCCGGCGAGCTGCTGGCGAACCCGGTGCTCGCGACGATCGGCGCGAAGTACGGCAAGTCGGCGGCCCAGGTGATGATCCGCTGGCACCTGCAGCTCGGCAACGTGGTGATCCCGAAGACCGTCACGGCGAGCCGGATCAAGGAGAACTTCGAGGTCTTCGACTTCCGGCTGGACAACGACGACATGGCCGCGATCGCGGACCTGGAGACCGGCGTCCGGACCGGCGGTGACCCAGACGTCTTCGGCTAAACCAGTTCCAGGAAGCGGGCGAGCGCCGGGGAGCGGTTGTCCGGGGACCAGGCTACGGAGAGTTGCCAGGGTGGCAGGTCGTCGGACAACTCGCGGTACACCACCGCGTCGGGGTTGGACGGCGGCGTCGGACCGATCAGCAGCGAGACGCCGAGCCCGGCCGCGACCAGCGACACGATCGTCTGGACGTCGGCCGCCTCCTGCTCGATCCGCGGCGTGAAGCCGGCGGCGCGGCAGTACCCGACGATCGTGTCGTGCACTGCCGGCCCGCTTGGCCGCGCATAGAAGACGAACGGCTCCTCGGCGAGGTCGGCCAGCCGTAGCCGCTTCCGCCGCGCCAGCCGGTGCCGTGCCGGCAACGCGACCACCAACGCGTCCTCGGCAACCACTCGCGACGTCAGCTTCGGCGCGAGCTGGACGACGGCGCTCGCACCGGCGGGCGTGCTGGGCCGTAGCAGGCCCACGTCGATCCGCCCGTCGCGCAGCGCCTCGGTCTGCCGCAGGGTCGTCCACGACTCCAGGTCGAGCACCACCTCCGGGTACGCCTGCCGGAAGGCGCCCAGCAGCCGCGGCAGCACCTCGAACGTCGCGGACTGCACGAACCGCAGCCGCAACGTCCCGAGCTCACCGCGCTGCGTCCGCTGCGCCGTCCGGACGGCCTCGTCGGACCGCCGCAGCAGGTCCCGCGCATCGGCCAGGAACGTCTCCCCCGCGGACGTCAGCACGAACCGGCGCTTCACCCGGGCGAACAGCTCCACGCCCAGGTCGTGCTCGAGCGCCGCGATCTGCCGGCTCAACGACGGCTGGGTGAGATGCAGCCGGACGGCCGCCCGCCCGACATTCAGCTCCTCGGCCACCACCACGAACGATCTGAGCTGCCGCAGTTCCATGGCGTCAATCATGCACCAGACACATCAAGTACGCGCAGAACTTTCATTGGACGTATCAATGCTCCGGTTCCTACTGTCGAGGTGTCGAAAGGAACCACCGTGCAGTACGTGCCATTCACCGTCCTCAAGTCGATCCACGAACAGACCCACTCCGCGATGCCTCACGCCCCATTGCGTCCCTTCGTCCCGAAACGCCACCCGATCCGCGACGCCGTCCGCCGTTGGCGCGAGCGGCGCGTGCCGGCGCCGCCGGCTGTCGCCCTGAAGCTCGTCCCGACCGACCTGTGCGAAGCTGAGGTTCGTGATCGAGGTACGACGGCTGCGGGTGTTGCGCGCGCTTGCTGACCACGGGACTGTGACCGCGGCCGCCGAAGTGCTGCACCTGACGCCCTCGGCGGTCTCACAGCAACTCGCCGCGCTGGAGTCCGAGGTCGGCCAGGAGTTGCTCGAACGCCGCGGCCGCCGGGTCGCGATCACCTCGGCGGGCCGCCTGCTGCTGGCCCACACCGACACCATCCTCGCCGAGGTCGAGCGGGCCGAGGACGCGATGCGGCTGCACGCGAACGGCGCCAACGGCGAGGTCCGCGTCGTCGCGTTCGCGACCGCGATCACGCTGCTGGTGGCACCGGCGCTGACCCGGCTCCGCGAGACCAGCCCCGGCCTCGACCTGGTCGTCCGCGACGCCGAGGGCCACCAGGGCATCACCCACCTGCTCGACGGCGACGCCGACCTCGCGATCGCGGTCGAGCACCGCGGCTCACCGCGGCCCGACGACCGCCGCCTGGCCCGGATCCCCTTGTATGCCGAGCCGTTCGTCGCCGTCCTGCCGCCGGCGCATCCGGCCGCGGACCGGGACCCGCTCGAGCTGAGCATGCTCGCCCACGACGACTGGGTGATGACCGCGCCCGGCAACCCGATCCGCGACGTCGTCCTGCTCGCCTGTGAGCAGGCGGGTTTCCAGCCGCGGATCGTCCACCAGTCCGACGACTTCCGCGCCGTCGCCGCCCTGGTCGCGGCCGGCGGCGGCGTCTCCCTCGTCCCGCGCCTCGCCGTACCGGAGTCGACGCTCGCGCTCACCCGCCCCCTCACCGAGCCCGCCCCGACCCGCCGCGTCTACGCCGCGGTCCGCGCCAGCCGCGCCGACCACCCCCTGATCACCGCCACCCTCGCCGTCCTCACCGAGGTCGCCGAGAAGCTCTGACTCACTTCTCGGCGATCGCGAGCTCGTGGTTGGGCACCGCGATCCGCAACTCGGGCGCGGCCGCGCCTCCCGGGACTGTGATCGTCCCGCGGCTGACCCAGGAGGTGACGTTGGTGACCATCGCGGTCACCACCCGCCGGGACGCGACCGACTGCGCGGGCATCCCCAGGTTCGAGGGGCACCGGCGAACGAGGAAACAGCCGTAGGTGAACGTCGATCCGTTGAACACCCGAGCGCCGGACGGCGCGACGAACGCCGTGACGTGCATCGGTGTCGACCGGCCCGTCGTCCGGCAGACGGCGCTGCCGCCGCCGAGAATGCCCAAACCGGGATGCTTGTACAGCCCCGGCCAGAGGTAGTCGACCTCGCCGGCGAGGAACCCCGGTACGACGGTGCCGGCCGGAATGCCCCGGAACAGCCACGTGTTTCCGGTCCTCAGGCTCGCCGCGTTGATGCCGCATCCGTACTCGGCGCCGAGGAGCGGTTGCGACGCGTACGCGTCTCCCAGGTACCGCCACAGCGTCGAGTTCCCGCCCGCGGTGTACCGGTCGACGTCCCAGTACCGCCGGGTGCTGTCGGTGAAGGTGATCCGCCGGTACGACGCGTTCGCGCCGAAGCTGGCCACGTTGACGCCGCGCTTGATCGCCTGACTGATCGATGCCCGCATCCGCAACGAGTAGTACTCGTCGTGCCCGGGCAGGAAGATCGTCCCGGCCCGCGCGGCCAGCTGACCGCCGTACACGTCGAGGTCGTTGTCGGTCCAGTAGGTGACGTCCAGCCCCATCGATTCCGCCCACAGGATCAGGCCCTGCTCCAGCGGCAGGAACTCCCCCGACCCCTGACCCTCGGCGTACGGACGGTCGAACGTCAGCCGGCCGGAACCCGTCGTCGGGCTGCTGTAGAAGCTCCGGCCGCCGTACCAGTTGTAGGCCTCCCATGTCGTGGTGGCCTGCTGGATGAGCAGGCTGTGCTTGCGGCCCGTGTCGTCGCGGACCGTCAGCGGCGCATAGGCGGCGTACCTGCCGTCGCTCACCTTGATCAGGTAGGTGCCCGGGATCCAGTTCCGGTCGATCGGGATGGTCAACGTCCTCGACCAGTTCGCCGCGGACGCCATCCGCAGCGGGTGACCGTTGGCCGTACCACCGATCGTCGGAGCGGGCTGCACCACCGTGGGTACGCCGTCGCGACGCCAGACCTCCCGCCCGCCGAGCCCCTGGTAGTACCCGATCCGGTAGGCCACCACGCTGACCGGCCGGCCGGACGTGACCTTCAGGTCGACCGTGGCGCCACAGGTTGCGGAGACCTTGGTCAGGTACGCCGCCAGCGGCCCGTTCATCGTGGTCGGGATGACCCACGCACCGGTGCCCGGTTTCGCGTTCTCGGCGACTGTCGTCGGCCAGGCGGTCGGGCATCCGGCCGGTCGCACGGGGAACGAGCCGGCGAGGATCGTCGGCATCGGTGCGGGCGGTGCGATCAGCGCGAGGCTTCCGGTCCCCGCCATCAGTTGCAGGCCGGTCGACGCGGTGGCGGTCATCCCGAGCCGGAAGATCCCGCCGTACTTGGACAGCACGGCTCCGTAGATCGGGATCGCCAGCCGGACGCCGCCGCGCACGCTGAGCCGCGAGCGCGGCCTCCAGGTCGCGTAACCGCTCGCGATCGTCAGCGTCCCGTTGACGCTCGTCAGCGTTCCCCGGACACCGGTCGGTAGCTTCATCCGGACGAACGCCAGGACGCCCGGGCGGCCGACCGTGCCGGCGTACGTGAGCGTGCTCCGCTGCCCCGGGATCGGGTTGCTCGCCGTGATCCGGACGTTCGCCGGGCGGATCAGCGTGCCGGTCCCCGCGGACAGCACGGCTCCGGTGGTCCCGATCGCCCGGAAACTCAGCGTCCACGGACCTCCGCTCGGGAGCAGCACGCCGTAGAACGGAATCGAGAAGCGGGCGCCGACGGCGACGGTCAGCGTCCTGGTCGGGCGCCATTGCAGCACGCCCGGCGAGACCGTGCGCACCGCGCCGTTGACCGAGGTGATCCGCCCGCCGGACCCCGGCGGGATCGAGACGAGGATGTAGCGCAGGGTCCCCGCCCGGGTCACCGTGGCCCGGTAGCCCAAGGTCGTCGTACCGTTCGATGCCGTGGCCGCCGAGATCGCGACATTGGCCACCACCGCCGCAGTTGCCGGCGTAGCGACCGTCAGCGGTGCCGACGTGAGCAGAAGCGCCACCGTCGCCACGACATGCTTACGCAGTCTGTTCATGATGCCTCCCCCGCCGGCACCTGCCCGCCCACCCCGGGCGCCCCCCAGGTGCCGACAGACAGCAAGATCCCACGCGCAAGCGTTTCCGCCTAGGGGCGTTAGACCCTTGCTGCGGTCAGGAGCGGCGGCGGCCGTCCAGGCCGACGGTGGAGACGCGGGCGATCAGGGCGCGCGGTGTGAAGCGGGCGGCGAGCACCAGCAGCTTGTAGCGGCGGCTCGGGATCGAGATCGCCTTGCCGCGCATCAGGTCCTTCCAGGCCTCGTCGACCAGGTCGGCCGCGTCGAGCCACAGGAAGGACGGAATGAGCGACTTGTCCATCCCCATCCGCTCGTGGAACTCGGTGTGCACGAAGCCGGGGCACAACGCCATCACCGCGACGCCCTGGGCGTGCAGGCCGGTCGCCAGGCCGGCCGAGAAGCTCGTCACCCAGGCCTTGTGCGCGCTGTAGATGTTGCGCTGCAGGAACCCGGCCACCGAGGACACGTTGACCACCGCGCCCGAGCCGCGCTCGATCATCGGCTGGACGGCGGCGTGGGTCAGCCGCAGGACGACGCGGACGAGCAGGTCGAACTGCTTCTCCTCGACCTCGATCGGGTTCTCCCAGAACGGCTTCTTCTGCCCGAAGCCGGCGTTGTTCACCAGCACCTCGATCGGCCCGGTGCGGAAGCGTTCCTCGACCCGCGCCAGGTCGGCCGCGTCGGTCAGGTCGGCGGCCAGCACCTCGCACTCGACACCGTGCAGCCGCGTGACCTCGGCAGCGACCTCCTTGAGGTGCGCCTCGTCCCGCGACACCAGCACCAGGTCGTAGCCCTCCCGCGCCAGCTTGTCCGCGAACGCCCGGCCGATCCCGGTCGCCGGCCCGGTGACGAGCGCAGTCGGCCTCTTGGGCATGGGTCGTGTCCTCCCGTCGATGACGCCCCCAGTGTGTCACCTACGCTTGCCTGATGCTGGCGGACATCGACACCTGGGTGCTGGATCTCGACAACACCTTGTACCAGCCGCAGGTCGGTCTGGCCGACCAGATGAACGTCCGGATCCGTGCCTACCTCGCCAACCTGTTCGGCACCGACGAAACCGAGGCGCTCCGGCTGCAGAAGCAGCTCGTCGCCGACCACGGCACGACCCTGCGCGGCCTGATGACCACGCGCTCGATCGACCCGCACGACTACCTCGCGTGGGAGCACACGATCGACTATTCGGTCCTCGGTCCCGATCCGGTGCTGGCGGAGGTGCTCGGCGAGCTCCGCGGCCGGCGGTACGTGTACACGAACGGGTCGGCGTACCACGCGGACCAGGTGCTCGGACGGCTCGGGCTGACCGGCTGTGTCGACGGCGTCTTCGACATCCTGGCGGCCGAGCTGATCCCGAAGCCGTACGCCGCGAGCCTGGACGCGTTCCTGGCGGCCTTCGGGATCGACCCGGCCCGCGCCGCGATGTTCGACGACCTCGAGGTGAACCTGACCGCACCGTATGAGCGCGGGATGACGACCGTCTGGGTGACCGGCGGGACGCCGTCCGGGCAGTTGGCGGCGCGGCGCTGGCGAACCAGTGATCTGCCGGCGTTCCTGCGCGCAAACATCTGATGAATTGCCGCCATAACGCGGGCAGGTAGGCGAGGAGCAGGCAGAATGTGTCGGAAATGGTCTGATGACTTACGCTTCGTGAGGAGGTGAGGGGATGGCTGCTACGGACAAGGCGCTGGCCGGGTTGCGGCAGATGATCGCGTCCGGGGAGCTCGGGCCGGGGGCGAAGTTCCCGCCGGAGCCCGAGTTGTGCGACCACCTGGGGGTGTCCCGGAGCTCGCTGCGGGAGGCCGTGCGGTCGCTCGGCGCGCTCGGCGTGATCGAGTCCCGGCACGGGTCGGGCACCTACGTCTCGGCCCTGGACCCGGCCGCGATCATCAGCAGGTTCTCGCTGTCGGTCGAGCTGATCCCGCTCGAAGGCGTCCTCGAACTGCTCGAGGTGCGGCGCGTGCTCGAGTCGCATGCCACCGCCGCCGCGGCGGCCCGGCAGGACCCGGAGCTGGCCCGGCGGCTGGGCGCGATCCTCGACCGGCTCGAGTCGACCACCGACGCGACCGAGATCCAGCACCTGGACGCCGAGTTCCACGGCGCGATCTGCACCGCCGGCGGGAACTCGACCGTCACCGCGCTCACCGGCGTGATCCGCGGTCGCGGCGGGCATTACCGGATCTTCGAGCCGGGCGTGGACTTCGACGCGATCAAGCGGACCAGCGACCGCGGCCACCGGGAAATCCTGGACGCCATCACCACTCGCGATCCCGCGGCCGCCGCGACCGCCGCCTCCGCCCACATCGCCCAGACCGAACTCTGGCTCCGCGCCCTGCGCCCCGACCCCCAACCGGAACTGCCGTGAACTGGACCTTGAGGCCCGCGACGCACGAGGACCTCGAAGAGCTCGCCGAGCTCCGCGCGGTCGTCATGCGCCCGGACCTGGAACGCCTCGGCCGGTACGACGAACACCGCGTCCGGCAGCGCCTGCGCGACGCCTACGCGCCCGAGCACACCCAGATCATCGAGGTCGACGGCGAATTCGCGGGCTCCGTCAGCGTCCGCCCGGCGACCGCCGACGTCCGGTGGCTCGAGCACTTCTACCTGAACCCACGCCACCAGGGCCGGGGCCTCGGCACCGCCGTCCTGGGAACCGTGCTCAGCACCGCCGACACGGAACGCGCGACCGTCAAGCTGAACGTTCTCCAAGGCAGCCCGGCCCGCAAGCTGTACGAGCGGCACGGCTTCGTCGTCGAGCACGAGGATCCGGTCGACGTCTTCATGGTCCGGAAATTTCTCTGACCTGTCGAGATCTTGCGCGCGGGGCGTCGGCTGCATAACCTCCAGACACTTCATCGGAGGGGATCCGCCAATGTCCCGTTCACACCTGCTCGCGGTCGCGCTGACCACCGCGCTCCTCGGTGCCACACTCACCATCCAGCCGGCCGCCGCTGCCCCGGCCCCACGCATCACCCGGGCCGGGCTCGACCCGGCGCTCGTGACCGGCCGCGGCGCCGACGTACCGTTCGTCGAGCAGGAGGCGGAGAACGCCGCCTTCACCGGCGCGAAGATCGGCCCGGGGCGGGATGCGTACACGCTTCCGGCCGAGGCCTCAGGGCGAACCGCCGTACGGCTGCAGCCCAAGCAGTACGTCGAGTTCACGCTGACGCAGCCCGCGAACGCCTTCACTCTGCGGTACAGCATCCCGGACGCACCGGCCGGCGGCGGGATCACGGCACCGCTGGACGTGACCGTCAACGGGAAGCGCAAGCAGACCATGACGCTGACCTCGCAGTACGCCTGGCTGTACGGGATGTATCCGTTCTCGAACGACCCGAACGTCGACCCGATCCCCGGCTGGTGGAAGCCCGAACCGGACCCGGTCGCGAAGCCGTTCCGCCCGAACCACTTCTACGACGAGCAGCGCGTGCTGCTGGACCGGACGTACCGGGCCGGTGACCGCGTCCGCTTCGCCGTACCGCGGACCACGCCCGCCGCCTGGACCGTCCTCGACGTCGCGGACTTCGAGCTGGTCGACGCGCCGTTGAAGCAGCCCGGGAAGTCCCTCGACGTCCGGCTGTTCGGCGCCGACCCGACCGGCCGCCGGGACGCCGCGCCCGCGATCGAACGCACCATCGCGGCCGCCCAGCGCATCGGCTGGTCGGTGTTCATCCCCGCCGGCACGTTCCAGGTGAACCGGCACATCGTCGTCGACAGGGTGACGATCCGCGGCGCCGGGAACTGGTGGACGATCATCAAGGGCCGCGTCCTCCCGCTCGCGGAGCCCGCGCCGGACAAGTCCGTGCACAGCGCGCCCGGCTTCTACGGCAAGTACGCCGCGGACGGCGGGAGCACCGCCGTACACCTGTCGGACTTCGCGATCGAGAGCGATGTCCGCGAGCGCATCGACACCGACCAGGTGAACGGGATCGGCGGCGCGATCGGCGGCGGCTCCACGATCGAGAACCTGTACCTGCACCACACCAAGGTCGGCATCTGGCTCGACGGGCCGATGGACGGCCTGCTGATCCGCAACAACGTCGTCACCGACGCGATCGCCGACGGCATGAACCTGCACCTCGGCGTGTCGAACGTCCGCGCCACCAACAACTTCGTTCGCAACAGCGGCGACGACGGGCTCGCGATGTGGTCGGAGGCCAACCCCGCCGGGCTGGCGAACCACAACAACGTCTACGACCACAACACCGTGCAGACGCCGGTGCTGGCGAACAACATCGCGATCTACGGCGGCCGCGACAACGCCGTCACCGACAACCTGGTCGCCGATCCGATCCGCGAGGGCAGCACGTTGCACGCCGGCTCGCGGTTCGGCGCGACGCCGTTCGAGGGCACGCTGACCTTCGCCCGCAACACCACCGTCCGCGGCGGCCCGCGCGATCTCAACTGGGACATCGGCCTCGGCGCGATCTGGTTGTACGCGTTGCAGTCCACGATGGCCGCCTCGATCGAGATCACCGACAGCTCGTTCCTGGACTCGACGTACAACGCGATGATGTTCGTCGTCGACTGGCCGGTGAAGGACGACTACGCGATCACCGGGGTGACCGTGCGCGACATCAAGGTCGACGGCACCGGGACCAACGTGGTGAACGCCCGGGTCGGCGGCTGGGCGACGTTCGAGAACGTCGACGCCCGCAACGTCGGAGCGCCGTTCGTGAACAACTGCGGCACGTTCCACTTCGACGGCCCGCCGGAGTTCGACGTCCAGCTGCTCGGCGGCAACGACGGCGGCTGGACCGGCGCGACCTGGTGCGAGGACCGGCCTGCCGTCGTACCGCCGCCACCGCCGTCCCCGTGGAACTGAATGCGTAGCGGAGGCGTGCGCTAACCCGCCGTACATGAGACGATCTCGCCCGGGGAGCGGGGGTGGGGATGAGTCATGCGGCGAGTCGTCAGGTGGTGCTGGACGCATCACTGCGGTTGCAGGTCGTACGAGCCCGGAGCTGCGACGAGTGGTTCGCGGGTCACGGCACGGCGGAGGTCGAGGTCTTCGGGGACGACTCCGACGCGTTGCGGGACTGGTTGCAGGACCAGTGCCGGCGGTCCGAGGAGCTGGTCGCGGTGACGTCGACGCGGTGCCAGACGCTGCAGGGGTTCCGGCAGAGCCACGCGTTCAACCAGAAGCTGATCGACGGCGGCCAGCGGATGACCAGCTACTTCGACATCAGCGGCGGCGCGGACCAGGTCACCGACTTCATCATCGGAGCCGAGGACATGCCGTACCACCTCGCCGACGGTGCGCTGCAGGTGAAGCTGCTGGACCGCGAGCGGGTCGTCGTCGAAGGGCCGGTCGTGAACAGCCGGCGCAGCCTGATGGTGCTGCGCTGCCTGGAGGCGGTGAACGCGACCGGCCAGTACCTGCGCGCCGTCCGCGCCGTCCGCGAGACCGCCGTGCGCGCGTCCGAGTTCCGTGAGCGGATCGGCGAGCTGACCGCGCGCCAGCGGGTGATCGCCAAGGAACTCGAGTGCGGCCGCACCGACGAGGAGATCGCCGAGCAACTCGGGGTGAGCGTCCGGACCGTGCGCTACGAGGTGGCCCGGCTGCTGGACGTCCTGGACGTCACCACCCGGTTCGCGGCCGGGGTCCGGTACGCCCGGATGCAGGCCGTCGAGGACCGCGCGATTGCAGGAACCTGCAACAGATTCGCCGCCCTCGACGCGTCCCGGCGACGCTGAGCCCGCGGGCGCCCGCCAGTTCCGGAAGTGAGGCCGGGTACGGCGGCGGCGCCTGACGCTGCCGCCGTACCTCCGGATCCCCAGGCCATCACAATCACCCGATGCCTGCGCGCTCCGGCGTGACTTCTTCCGGATCCGCGGATTGTGATGGCCTGGGGATCCGGAACGCTGCCGCGAGGACGACGGCGCCGACGAGGACGATGCCTGCCGCGACGAGAGCGGCGACGTGCATCGCGTGCACGAAGGTGTCGTTCGCGGCCTGCACCAGGTCCGGCCGGTGCAGCACGCCGGCCGCGTGCCGGGTCGCCTCGGCCGACGCACCGATGGCTTCCGGGTTCGGCAGACCGGTCAGCTCGGGAGCGATCCGGTGCTGGTACGTCGACGACACGACGGTCCCGAGGACGGCGACGCCGAGCACGCTGCCGACCTGGCGCAGGGCGTTGCTGACCGCGGAGCCGGCGCCGATCCGGTCCATCGGGAGCGTCGCCATCACCGCCGCGGTCGTCGGTGCGACGGTCAGGCCGATCGCGAGACCGGCGATCCCGCCGATGATCCCGATCACCACGAGCGACGTGCCGACGTCGTACGTGAGGTTGAGCGCGAAGCAGGCCGCGAGCGTGAGGACCGCCGTTCCCGAGACCTTGGCGACGCCGAAACGGGCCGCCAGCCGGGCGCCGAGCGGTGCGCCGACGATCACGCCCATTGCCCCAGGCAACGACATCAGGCCGGCGTCCAACGCGCTCATGCCGCGCGCGCCCTGCAGGTAGAACGCCAGGTAGAAGCTCTGCCCGGTGAGCGTCAGGAAGACCGCGGCGAGCGCGAAGTTACCGGCCGCGAACCGGCGGTTGCGGAACAGGCGCGGGTCGAAGCTCGGCTCGTGCTCACGCGCCTCGGAGAACAGGAAGCCGGCGAGCAGCAGCAGGCCCGCACCGATACTCGCCCAGACCTGCCAGCGGTCCCAGCCGCCTTGGTGACCGCCTTCGATCAAGCCGTACGACAGGCCGAGCAGCCCGAGCGTGGACAGGCCGAGGCCGAGCGGGTCGAGCCGACGACGCTGCGGGCTGCGCGGGTTCGGCAGGACGACGGCGGCGCCGATCAGGCCGAACACGACGATCGGCAGGTTGATCGTGAAGACCGAACCCCACCAGAAGTGGTCGATCAGCACGCCGCCGAGGACCGGCCCGACGGCGACGCCGACACCGGCCGAGGACGACCAGATCGCGATCGCGCCGGCCCGGCGCTCGGGCGGGAAGGTCCAGCCGATGATCGCCATCGAGGTGGGCATGATCAGCGCGCCGCCGAGACCCATCGTCGCGCGAGCGAGGATCAGGCCGACCGGATCGGTGGCCCACGCGGCCCAGGCCGAGGCGATGCCGAAGACCAGCAGGCCGAGCATCAGGATCGTCCGGTGGCCGTAGCGGTCGCCGAGGGCGCCGGCCAGGAACAGGGCGGTGGCGAACAACAGCGAGTAGATGCCGACGGCCCACTGCAGCTGGCCGGGTGTGGCGCCGAGGCCCTGCACGGGGTCGGCGAGGCGTTCGAGAGCGATACCGAGGACGGTCGAGTCGATCCAGATCAGGACGGCCGAGACGACCAGGATCGCGAGGATGCGGCGCTGCCGCGGGGGGTCGATCGCAGACACGAAGTCTCCTATGATTGACAGGACCCTGACGAGGTTTCCCATCGTCATGGATTGACAGGTTCCTGTCAATCTCCTTTTCGGCAGAATGTGGTGCATGGACGTCAATGACGAGACCGGGTGTGTGACTTTCCTGGTGCGGCACGCCTGGCTGAGCATGCGGTCCGCGCTCGCGGTCGCGCTCGACGAGCACGGGCTGTCGGTCCAGCAGTACGGCACGCTGCTCTGCGTCCGGGAGTCGCCGGGACTCACCGTGGCCGAGGTCGGCCGCGTGGTCGGGACGACGCGGCAGTCCGCCAACGAGCTGATCGCCGGGATGGAACGCGCCGGGCTGGTCGAGCGGCGGCCGAACCCGAAGGACCGGCGTACCCAGCAGGTCCACCTCACCCCCGGCGGCGAGCGCCGGCTGGCCGAGGCCGCCCCGGCGATCCGCAAGGTCGAGGAGGACCTCGAGGCCTCCTTCACCGCGACCGACCGCGCCACCGCGCGGGCCTGGCTTGCGCACATGGTCACGGCGGTCGAGGGTTAGACGATGCGCGGACATGCTGAGCGGTTGGACGGTCTGGGTACGACGATCTTCGCGGAGATGTCCGCGCTCGCGCTGGCGACCGGGTCGGTCAACCTCGGGCAGGGCTTCCCGGACCGCGACGGTCCGGACTCGCTGCTCGAGGACGCGATCGCCGCGATCCGCGCCGGCGCGAACCAGTACGCACCCGCGCGCGGGGTGCCCGCGCTCCGGCACGCGATCGCCGACCACCAGCAGCGCTTCTACGACCTGACGTACGACCCGGACACGCAGGTCCTGGTCACCACCGGCGCGACGGAAGCGGTCGCCGCCGCACTGCTCGCGTTCGTCGAGCCGGGCGACGAGGTGATCGCCCTGGAGCCGTACTACGACTCGTACGCGGCCGGCATCGCGTTCGCCGGCGGCCGGCGCGTACCGGTGACGTTGCGCGCGCCGTCGTACCGGCTGGAGCTGGACGAGCTGCGCGCCGCGGTCACGCCGCGGACGAAGGTGCTGCTGATCAACTCACCGCACAACCCGACCGGCACGGTCCTCACCGACGAGGAGCTGCGCGGCATTCGCGACGTCGCGGTCGAGCACGACCTGGTCGTGATCACCGACGAGGTCTACGAACACCTGGTGTACGACGGGACGCACCGGCCGCTGGCGTCGTACGACGGGATGGCCGACCGGACCGTGTCGATCAGCAGCGCCGGGAAGACGTTCGCGGTCACCGGCTGGAAGATCGGATGGGTGACTGGTTCGCCTTCGGTGGTGACCGCGGTGACCACCGCCAAACAGTTCCTCACCTTCACCTCCGGCTCCCCCTTCCAGCCCGCCGTCGCCAACGCACTTGCCCTGGGCAACGACTACTACGACGCGCTACGCGCCGACCTGCGCTCCCGCCGCGACCTGCTGGCGGACGGCCTCGCCGACCTCGGCTTCGAGGTCCACCGCCCGGCCGGCACCTACTTCGTCACCACCGACATCCGTCCCCTCGGCCACACCGACGGCATCGAGTTCTGCCGAATGCTCCCCGAACGAGCCGGCGTCGTCGCAATCCCCCACCAGGTCTTCTACGACAACACCGAATTCGGCCGCCCCCTGGTCCGCTGGGCCTTCTGCAAGCAGCCCGAGGTTCTCGAGGAAGCCCTCGACCGCTTGCAGAAGCTCAGGGAATGAACCTGGCGACGGTTTCGGGGTCGCGGGCGATGGCGGTGGTTCGGTCGTCGGCGGTGATGATGGGCCGCTGGATGAGGATGGGGTCGGCGACCATGGCCTTGATCCAGTCGGGGCGGTGGGCCGGGTCGCGGGGCAGGGTCTTGAGCGGCTCCGCGGCGGGCTCGTTGTGGCGGACGACGTCCCAGGGCTCGAGGTTGAGGCGGGTGAGGACGGCGGTCAGTTCCTCGGCCGTCGGCGGGTCGTCGAGGTAGCGCCGGACGGTGTAGTCGATGCCCGCCTCGTCGAAGGCCTTGGTGGCCGCGCGGCATTTCGAGCAGGCGGGGTTGATCCAGATCTCCACGGGGTCTCCCGGCGTCAGCGGTGGGTGAACCACAGTCTGGTGGGTCGCTGGAGCATCAGGATCAGCAGGGTCGCGTGGACGGCAAGACCGAGCAGGCTGGCCGGAAGGGCCATGATTCCGCCCGCGATGCCCATGGCGGCGACGGCGATCAGCACGTACCGAGCCCAGGCGCGGCGCTTGCGGAGGTAGAGCGCGGGGACCAGGTAGACGACCGCGCAGACGAGGGTGGCCGCGACCGCGACCGATGTGTTGCCGCGGGAGCCGGTGAGCACTTCGGAGATCTGGTCGCCGGCCGACGTGAGCGTGAGAGCCGCCACCAGCAGGCACAGCGCGCCGAGCCCGATCGCGATGACCGAGGCGACGGTGACCTGCTTCGGCGTCGCCGTCTGGTAGCCGTACGTATCCGGAGCGGAACCGAACAATCCGCTGTACGGACCCGGCCCGTCCCGCACCGGCTCGTCACCACGCTGCCCAGTCATCCAACGTCCTTCCACGACCCCTGCTCCGATCCTCCCAGATCGGCCAAACAACGCCGCCCGAGCCGGGCCGGTCTGCATGACCGGCCCCGCTCGGGCGGCGAGCCTCAGGAGGTGGTGCGCCTGCGAAGGAGGCTGGTGGCGCCGATGGCGACACCGAATACGGCCAGACCGGCGAGCAGGCGGATCCAGCTGCGGTCGCCTTCACCGGTGGCCCCGGCCAGCTTGAGCGAGTACGCCGTTGCGCCGGTCGCACCCTCGGGAGCACCGAACGGCATCGACTCGGTCTTGGCGCGGTCTGCGGCGGCGGAGAGCAGGCTGTACCGGCGGCCGAAGTCGACTGCGGTGTCGGCGCCGTTCTTGGTCAGCACCTTCGCACCTTCCTTCGAGAGCCGACCGGCGCCGTCGGGGACAGCGGGCGCTTGTTCGTTGGCAGTGTTGAGGCCCTCCGACAGCTTGCCCGACCCCTCAGCCGCAGAACCGATGCCGGTCGCCAGATCCTTGGAGCCCTGCGCCAGTTGGTCCGAGCCGGTCTTGGCCTGGCCGACGCCGTCGGCCAGCTTGCCCGTACCGCCGGCCAGCAATCCGAGCCCCCTGTCGAGCTGCCCGGTGCCGTTCACCAGCACGCCGACACCCGCCTTGAGCTTGCCGGTCCCGGTGGACAGTGCACCCGCGCCCGTGTCGAGTTGGTCAGCGCCGTCCGACAGTTGGTTGAGGCCGGCCAGCAGCGTCTTGCCACCCGCCTGGATCTGTCCGACACCGGTCTGCAGCCCGTTGACCCCACCACGCAGGGTCTTGCTGGCCGGCGTGTCCTTCGAGGTGCCGACGCCGCCCTGGACGCTGGCCACCACACCGGACACCAGCTTGGTCACGCCGGCATCCAGCGCCACGAGGCCCTGCATCAGACCGGGCTCCGAGTCCGGACAGCCCGAGACCCGGTTGTCGAGCCCGCACTGCAGCTGCGCGATCCCTGGTACGGCGCGCTGGGTCAGCCGGCCCTTCAGGTACGCGAGCGCAGCCTGCAGCTTGGCGGAATCCGGCAGCGGCTTGTCGAGATCGGGCACCGGGTCACCCATCGAACCCATCTGGGCGATCACCGAGTCGAGGATCATCTTCTTCACCGGGTTGGTCTCCGGCCCCACATTCGACGCCCCGGCCGGGCCGTTCAGCACCGCGGCAGCAGCGCCGTAGCAAGCCTCGCTGTACTTTCCTTCCGGCTTGCCGTTGCTGACCGCATCGAGCGCATCCGCGGCGCAGTGCACGCCGCCGCGCATCTTGTCGATCCCCGGACCGGAGGCGGCGAGCTGCTTCTTCAGCGTCTCCAGTCCGCCGAGCAGCGTTCCCTCGGTTCCGACCGAGCCGATTCCGGCGCGGAGCTGCGCCACGCCGTCGTGCAGCGGTTTCGCCTTGGCGGGCAGCTGGCCGATGCCGCCGTACATCTGACCTAGTCCGTCCTCGACGCTCTTCAAGCCGCCGCTGACCTGGTTCAGTCCGTCGATCAGTGCAGGAGCCTTGCCGGTGGCCTCGTCCAGGCCGGACGCGAGTTTGCCGGTACCGGTCTTCAGCTTGCCGGCACCTGCGGCGAGGTCCTTCGCGCCTTTCTGCAGTTCGCCGGCGCCCTTGTCCAGCTTGCCCGCCCCCTTGGCGGCCTCGCCGGTCTTCGTGCGCAGCACAGATGCACCTGACTCGAGCTCGGCCATGCCGCCGGCCAGCTGCGACGCACCACTGGAGAGCTTCGTGGCACCAGGCGCGGCCTGGTTGGCGAGGCCGTCGTTCAAGGCCTTCGCACCGGCGTTCAGCTGGAGCAGGCCGGTGAGCAGCTTCTGCGCGCCGTCCCGCAGCCGGATCAGGTTCGAGTCCAGCGTCGTGCCGCCCTCGACCAGGTCGGCGCCCTTCGCCGCGCCGCTCTCGTAGCCGGTGACCGCGGTCTTGAACGCCGGGCTCTCCAGCGGGCTGACCGGCAACGCGGTCAGCTCGGCTTCGGGGACGATCGCGTCCTTGACCTCGGCCGACCAGCCGAACTCCGCGGTCGCGGCGCCGACGGGCGGGAACAGCGTCGCGGTGAAGCTCAGCTTCGTACCGCCCTTGCCGTCGCCGGCCTTGTTCGCCTCGGCCGAGGTGACATCGCCGAACTCGGGCGGCAGCACCGTCGTGAGCTGACCGACCATCGGAATGACGACGTCGGCCTGTTCGACGACCTGCTTGCCGTACCCGTCGGTGATCGTCACCGACTCGGTCTTGGCCGAGGTGTTCTCCACGACGTAGTGCGCCTCCAGCCGGCCCTTCTTGCCGACGACGTCACCGGGCTTGGACAGCTTCTTGCCGTTCAGGGTGTAGGTGACTGCGACCTTGATCGGCAGCTTCTTCTTGTCGAAGTCGCTGACGGTGCGAATCCGCTGCTCGCCGTCCACCGACAGGTCGACGGCCATCTTGCCGTCCTTGACCGCGAAGCCGCCGAAGCTGTCCAGGTTGCGCAGGCTGTCGGTCGACACCGGGTTGGCGACCTTCATCTTCCCGGTGCCGACGAAGGCGAGCTGCTCGTAGATACGGGCGCCCTCGACCTTGCCGCTGGGGTCAAGCCTGGCCTGCACCGTCTCGGTGTTGGTGACCGTGACGGGTCCGGCCGAGAGTGCGCTCGAGGTGGCCAGCGCCTGGGACGTCGACAGGACGAAAGCGGACGGGACGGCGACGGCGACCGCCAGTCCCCGGGTGATGCGTCGGGCGGTCACGCACGGTCTCCTTCGGTCGAGGCAAACTCACGGGTGTCGTCGGCAGGAACCCAGGCGTCTTCTTCAGCCGGCTCGTCGGGTGGCACGTCGGACCGCTCGGCCGGGGGCGCCGGCTGCGGCCGCCGGAGCGAGGTCGCCAGGAACCCGATCCCGGCCGCCAGCAGTACGCCGGTGGCCGCCGACGGCGACTGGGCCAGGAAGGCCGGACTGTCCGCGGTGTAGGTCTCCTCGTACACGGCGACCATCGCGGCCGCGCCGAGCAGCAGTGTCCACAACGGGATCTTTTCGCCCGAGCCGGCCGTGAACGCCACGCAGACGGCCACCACGGCGACGGCCGCGACGGCCCGCCCGGACGCCGAGTCCGGCAGATAGAGCGCCCGGACGGCGAATCCGAGCCAGGCGATGAACAACCCGATCAAGAAGCCGGTCGCGCGCATCGCCGGAGTGCGATCCTGCACCAGCCCCACCACACCCCCCAGGGCCCCGCCGACCAGCGCCACGTGCTGCGTGTTTAGACCGAGAGCTTCTCCGACCAGACACAACAGACCCGCGACGGCGGCCAGCAGCGCACCGGATAGCAAGGTACTGCGCTGCATTGAGTCCTCCACTCACTGCCGGACTCCGGGGACCCCCCGCCGGAAAATCCAAGTTTCAGGTACCTGAACTACCGTTCAGTACTTAGCTGACGGACGTTCCTACCAAGCAGTAACCCTTGGTTTCAAGAGCGGAGAGATACCGACTCGCTACAACGGGAAGTTCAAGTGTTTGAAGGCATTCCCGGCCAATACAAAAGCCGGAGCCGGATCCCGCAACGAGTTCTCAGCTGAAGAGTGGTGCCAGGTGTGGCAACGGGAGGAAGTGGACCGTGGTGCCGGTGGTGCCGTCCGTGGGGATCGGCACCAGGTCGGTGACAGGGACGCCGAGCTCGTAGCGCTGGGTCCACGAACCGTTGGTACGCCGGTTGGTGTGCACCAGCCACTCGCTCGAGGCAGCCACCACGGACATGCCTCGGCGCGGGTGACCGTCCGGAAGCAGCGGCGCCTCCGGATCCTCGAAGAACCGCAGGTCCTTGGTCGCCATGACCGGCTTCTTCACGACAGTGCCGTGCTCGTCGACGCGGGTGTCCGTGCCGCGCCCGTAGTCGGTGACCGCGATCGACCCGTCGGCGTGCAGCTCCACCGAGCACTCCGGGCGGCGCCCCGTGGACTCGGCTTCGTCCCCTGGGTACGCGAGCACCTCCAGCAGCAGGTGGAGCACTCCGCCCGGCGCGTACAGCTCGGGCTTCGCGCGAACCAGCTCCAGGTGCTCGTGATCGACCGAAGCAGCCCAGTCGTGGGTCGTGTTGATCCAGTCGGCGCGCGGAGTCACCCGGCCATTCTTCCCGATCAACCCACGTAAGCCGAAGGGGCCCGGTCATGAATGACCGGGCCCCAACACCAACCGCTCAGACAGTGACGTCGAGTGCGTCCTTCGACTCGTTGAGCGTGACCTTGACGGTCTCGCCGTCGCGGATCGAGCCGTTCAGCAGGCCGCGGGCGAGCTCGTCGCCGATCGCGGACTGCACCAGGCGGCGGAGCGGGCGGGCGCCGTACACCGGGTCGTACCCGGTCATCGCCAGCCACTCCATCGCGCCCTCGTCGACCGCGAGCGTGATCCGCCGGTCGGTCAGGCGGCGCTGCAGCGCGGTGATCTGCAGCCCGACGATCTGCGTCAGCTCCTCACTGCCGAGCGCGTCGAACAGCACGATCTCGTCCAGCCGGTTGATGAACTCCGGCTTGAACGACTGCCGCACGGTGGCCATCACCTGGTCGCGCTTGACCTTGTCGTCGAGCGTGACGTCGGCCAGGTACGCCGACCCCAGGTTGCTGGTCAGGATCAGGATCACGTTGCGGAAGTCGACCGTGCGCCCCTGACCGTCGGTCAGGCGGCCGTCGTCGAGCACCTGCAGCAGGACGTCGAAGACCTCGGGGTGCGCCTTCTCCACCTCATCGAGCAGGATCACCGAGTACGGACGGCGGCGGACCGCCTCGGTCAGCTGGCCGCCCTCCTCGTACCCGACGTAGCCGGGCGGGGCGCCGACCAGTCGCGCGACGCTGTGCTTCTCGCCGTACTCCGACATGTCGATGCGGACCATCGCCCGCTCGTCGTCGAACAGGAAGTCCGCGAGCGCCTTCGCCAGCTCGGTCTTGCCCACACCGGTCGGGCCGAGGAACAGGAACGAACCCGTCGGCCGGTCCGGGTCGGAGATGCCCGCGCGCGCCCGCCGCACGGCGTCGCTCACGGCCTTGACCGCCTCGCGCTGACCGATCAGCCGGCGGCCGAGCTCGTCCTCCATCCGGAGCAGCTTGCCGGTCTCGCCCTCGAGCAGCCGGCCGGTCGGGATCCCGGTCCACATCGCGATCACCTCGGCGATCTCGGTCGGGCCGACCTCCTCGTTGACCATCGCTTCGGGGCCTTCGGCAACCTCTTCCTCGGCGTCGGCCTCCTCGAGCTCCTTGGCGAGCTGCGGGATCTCGCCGTACAGCAGCCGGGACGCGGTCTCCAGGTCGCCGTCGCGCTGGGCGCGCTCGGCCTGGCCGCGCAGCTCGTCGATGCGCTCCTTGATCTCACCGACCCGGTTCAGGCCGGTCTTCTCCCGCTCCCAGCGGGCCTCCAGCGCACGCAGCTCCTCCTCGCGGTCGGCGAGGTCGGCGCGCAGCCGCTCCAGCCGCTCCTGCGACGAGGCGTCGTCCTCGCGGGACAGCGCGAGCTCCTCCATCTTCAGCCGGTCCACGGTCCGGCGCAGCGAGTCGATCTCGACCGGGGACGAGTCGATCTCCATCCGCAGCCGGGACGCGGCCTCGTCGACCAGGTCGATCGCCTTGTCGGGCAGCTGGCGACCGGTGATGTACCGGTTGGACAGCGTCGCCGCGGCGACCAGCGCGGAGTCGGAGATCGCGACCTTGTGGTGCGCCTCGTAGCGCTCCTTCAGGCCGCGCAGGATCGCGATCGAGTCCTCGACCGACGGCTCGCCGACGAACACCTGCTGGAAACGGCGCTCCAGCGCCGGGTCCTTCTCGATCCGCGTGCGGTACTCGTCCAGGGTCGTCGCACCGATCATCCGCAGCTCGCCGCGGGCCAGCATCGGCTTCAGCATGTTGCCGGCGTCCATCGCGCCCTCGCCGCTCGCACCGGCGCCGACGACGGTGTGCAGCTCGTCGATGAACGTGATGATCTGACCGTCGGACTCCTTGATCTCGGTCAGCACGGCCTTCAGCCGCTCCTCGAACTCACCGCGGTACTTCGCGCCCGCGACCATCGCTCCGAGGTCCAAGCTGATCAGCCGGCGGCCACGCAGCGATTCCGGCACGTCACCGGCCACGATCCGCTGGGCCAGCCCCTCGACGACGGCGGTCTTGCCGACGCCGGGCTCACCGATCAGGACAGGGTTGTTCTTGGTACGACGCGACAGCACCTGCACGACGCGGCGGATCTCGGTGTCCCGGCCGATCACCGGGTCGAGCTTGCCGTCGCGCGCCCGCTCGGTGAGGTCCACACCGTACTTCTCCAGCGACTTCGTGGTGCCCTCGGCCTCGGGCGAGGTGATCCGCCGGTTGCCGCGCATCTTGTCGAACGCGTCGAGCAGCGCGTCCGGGGTCACCCCGAGTGCGGTCTTCGCGGCGCCCTCCACGGTCGCCAACGCGATCAGCAGGTGCTCGGTGGAGACATACTCGTCCCCGAGCCCGAGGGCCCGCTGCTCCGCCTGGTTCAGCACGTCACCGGTCTTCCCCGACAGGCTCGGAGCCTGCACACTGCCACCGCTCGCCTTCGGGAGCCGGCTCAGCTGCTCGGCGGTCTGCCGGCGGACGGCGTCCAGGTCGCCGCCGGCCGCCTCGAGCAGACCGATCGTCGTGCCCTCGGGCTGCGCGAGCAACGCGGACAGCAGGTGAATCGGTTCCACGGTCGGGTTGCCCGCCGCGGAGGTCTGACGGATCGCGACCGACAGGGTTTCCCGGGCCAGCGTCGTCAACCGCTGAACATCCATCTGGTTCCAGCCTTTCAAGTTCCAGCAACAACAGTCACTGGTTACAACCTATCCAAAGTTGAGTCCATTCCACTCAACTCTGAGAAAGCTGGGGGAAATCTCAGGGTTCCACCGGGCACGACGAACCCCCGCCCGGTCCGCAGGGACAGGACGGGGGTTCCGCGACCGGCCGTTCAGACGGGCTGAGCGTCCTCCGGCACCCCGAGGTCTCCCCCGACCCCGGTCGGGCGGACGACGAGCACGTCGCATCCGGCCCGCTTGGTCACCTCGGTGGCGACCGTGCCGAGCAGCCGGTCGATCAGGGAGCGGTCCTGGATCGCGCCGAGGACGATCAGGTCGGCCGACCGCTCCTCGGCGGTCGTGAGCAACGCCGTGGCGGGTTCGCCGTCGACCAGCAACGCCGCCGCGACGGTCGCGCCTTCGTCCCGGGCGGTGACGGTCGCCGCCTGCAGCGCTTCTCCGGCCGCGGCCCGGCCGAGCACCTGCCCGAGCCGCGCGTCACCGCCGAGCGTCGCGACGTTCCGAGCGTCGGTACGGCGGGGCAGCTCGCTGAACGCGCACACGACGACCAGATCCGCATCGTCGCGGACGGCCAGCCAGGCGGCCCGGGCGATCACCTGGTCCGCCAGCCCGGAACCGTCGGTCCCGGCGACGATGGTGCGGTAGTCCTTCATGCTCATCGCGGACCTCCTCAGTGCCCGGCGGCCGGCAGGTAGCCGACCTCGTCGACGTCACGGACGATCGGCGGCTCCTTGATCCAGAGCATGACGGCCGCGGCCAGCCCGAGACACACCCCGGCGAACCGGATCGCGTTGTTCGGGTTCTCGCCGAGCACACCGGAGTAGATCGCGCCGAACGTGACTGACTGGATCAGCATCGGGATCACGATCATCATGTTGATGATCCCCATGTAGACGCCGTACCGGGTGGACGGGATCATCCGGACGGCCATGATGTAGGGCACACCCATGATCGACGCCCAGGCGATGCCGAGGCCGATGATCGGCACGAACAACAGGTACTTGTTCGTCACCGACGGGAAGACCAGCAGCCCGACGGCAGCCAGCAGCAGGCAGAAGCAGTGCACGAGCTTCGCCCCGCGCTTGCGGGCGAAGGCGACCAGGCTGAACGCCACGCTGAAGGTGACGATGTTGTACCAGCCGTTCACCAGGCCGGTCCAGGCGACCGCGTCCTCCTTGCCCTCAGGAGTCGGCGGGAACACCGACTTCGCGATCGACAGCGCGACGAACTGCCAGTAGCAGACCATCCCGTACCACTGGAACAGGTAGACCAGGCCGAGCTTGCGCAGCTCCGGCGGCATCTCGACGATCGCCTCGCCGATCTCCTTCAGGGTCTGGCCGAAGCCGCCCTTCTTGGCCCGCAGCTGGGCGAGTTCCGCCTCGGTCGGCGGGATCTCGGGGGTCCGCAGGACGGAGACGAGCACCGACACGATCGAGCAGACGGCGCCGAGCATGAAGGATCCGAGCACCCAGTACGGGATGCCGGCCTCGGTACCGCCTTCGATCAGCTGCTGGAACACGAACAGCGACACGTTGGCCAGGGTGATCCCCAGGCCGGTGAAGAACGACTGCGCCAGGAATCCCTTGCCCAGTTGGGACGGCGGCAGCTTGTCCGCGATGAACGCCCGGTACGGCTCCATCGCGGTGTTGTTGCTGGCATCGAGCAACCACAGCAACAGGACCGCCATCCAGACCGCGGTAACGAACGGGAACAGGAACAGGCACAGGCTGCAGCCGATCGCGCCGAGCACGAAGAACGGCTTGCGGCGGCCCCAGCGCGGGCTCCAGGTCCGGTCCGACAGGGCGCCGATCAAGGGCTGGATGAGCAGGCCGGTGATCGGTCCGGCGAGGTTCAGGATCGGCAGGTCCGCCGGGTCGGCGCCGAGGAACTCGTACACCGGGTTCACGGCGGTCTGCTGCATGCCGAAGCTGTACTGGATGCCGAAGAAGCCCAGGTTCATCACCAGGATCTGCGGCATCGTCATCAGTGGCTTCTGCCGGACGATGGCCGTGTGCTGCAGGTCGGTCCGTCCTTCGACCGTGGTCATGCCACTGCTCCGTGCCCGTTGGCACTCACCAAGTAGGCCTGCAGCCGGGTGAGCTCGCGCTCCCAGCCCTCCCCGTGCCAGCCGGCGACGTCGGGCTCGTACGGCCCCTGGATTACCCGGACGAGCGTGCCGTCACGCCCCGTCTTCGAGAACTCGACCCGCAACTCGAGCGGGACGTCGGGATCGATCCCCGGATCGCCCGTGATCCGCTCGCGGGACACGAACACGTCGGGTTCGAAGTACTCGGTGTAGACCCCGTCGGTGCCGACCCGCGTCCCCGGATCGCTGTCGCGCACCTTGACGTGGTGGTGACGGCCGCCGAGCCGGAGGTCACCGCTGACCGAATCCAGTTCCACGTGCCAGCCGGGCGAACCACGCCAGCGCGCGAGTTCGGCCGGCTCGGTCCAGGCCTTGAAGACCTGGGCACGGGGGAAGTCGAACTGGCGCTCCACCGTGACGATGACATTGGCAGTCACAGCTCCTCCTCAGGGGAGTACGGTAAAAGCGTTTTCACCGGGAGTGTGACATCGATCACTCGCTTCCACAAGGGCGTGTCGACTTGACACCGGAACGACCTTATTTTCTTGGGCCTTTCCGGGGTTACGCTGGAGAGAACTGCGATGCAAGCGTTTTCACCAGGAGGTGCTCGTGAGCCCGGACCGGCCCAGCATCCTCGACGTGGCCGCGCGCGCGGGAGTGTCCCCCGCGACGGTGTCCAGGTCACTGCGCGGGCTGGCGAAGGTCGCGCCGCAGACCCGCCGCCGGGTCCTCGACGCCGCCGCCGAGCTCTCGTACGTCGCCTCGCCGCAGGCGGCCGGACTGGCGTCCGGGCGCACCGGCGCCGTTGCGGTGGTGGTTCCGTTCATCACCCGCTGGTACTTCAGCACGGTCGTCGCCGGCGTCACCGACGCGCTCCGGGAGTCCGGCTACGACGCCGTTCTCTACCACCTCGGCGGCGCCGACCACCGAGATCGGTTCTTCGAGCAGATGCCGCTCGCCCGGAAGGTCGACGGCATCCTGTCGCTGTCGATGCCGCTGACCGCGGAGCACACCTTGGCGCTGCGTGCTCTCGACCTGCCGCTGGTCAGCGTGGGCTCGCACATCCCGGGCTCGCCGTCGGTACGCATCGACGAGGTCGCGGCCGCCCGGACGGCGGTCAACCACCTGCTGAACCAAGGCCACGAGCGGATCGGCTTCATCGCCGGCACCCCCGACGACCCGCGGTTCGGTTTCGCGTCGTCCGCGCTCCGGCGTGAGGGCTATGAAGCAGCACTCAGCGCGGCCGGCCTCGCCCAGGACGCCGCGCTCGTCGCGAGCGGACCCCACGGGCTCGACGGCGGATCGGCCGCCATGACCCAGCTCCTGACCGGCTCCGTGCTGCCGACCGCCGTCTTCGCGGAGTACGACGAGTTGGCACTGGGAGCCTTGTGGGCCTTACGGCGTGCGGGACTGCAGGTGCCCGAAGCAATGTCTGTCGTCGGCATCGACGACCACGAAATGGCCCCGCTCGTCGAACTCACCACGGTCGCCCAGGACGCCCACGAGCAGGGCAGCGTCGCCGCGCACCTTCTGCTCCAGGCACTCGATGCTCCGGACGCCGACCTGACCGGCACCGATCTCGTGCTGCCTACCCGGCTCGTCCTCCGCGGCAGCACCGCGCCGCCGCGCCAGTTCCGGTGACCGCGGCCGGCTCCTCGTTCAGCTGCTGAACTCGGAGGCGCGGATGCGGTACACCTGCAGGTTCAGGTCGTAGTACTTGTCGGTCTCGCCGACCCATTCCATCCCGAGGCGGCGCGCGGTGGCGATCGCGCGCTGGTTGGCCGGTCGGGCGACCGCGAACAGCTCGTCGACCTCGCCGCCGCTGAACGCCCAGCGCATCAGCGCGCGGCTGGCCTCGGTCGCGTACCCGTGACCCCAGGCGCTCGGCCGCAGCTGCCAGCCGATCTCGAGATCCTCCTCGTACGGCGGCAGCAGGCGGATCAGCAACGCGCCGACGATCTCGTGGTCAGTCCGGCGCTCGACCGCCCAGCGGCCCGCCGGGACGACGAAGTTCGGCTGGGCCTCGATCCAGGACTGCAGGATCATTCGCATGGTCGCGGTGTCCGGCACCTTGTCGATGGCCGGTGACAACCAGGGCGCCACGTCCGCGGATCCGAAGATCTCCAGCGCGGCGTCGGCGTCGTCTTCCTCCCAGTCCCGGATCAGCAGCCGGTCCGTCTCCAGCTTCAGGGTCACCCCGCCAGGGTATGCGGTGTCCGACCGGGCGCAAGAGCACGAAGAGAGCCGCAGGGCGGTCCTGGAACGGACCACCCTGCGGGGGCCGAGGGGCGCTGGGGGGATAGCGCACCCTCGACTCGTGGAGGCGTCGTGGGGGAACGTCGACCTCCACCTGGCCGGAGGATCCGAGGAGTGGGTTTCGGAGAACCTCCGGCGGCTTGGTGGGCGGGGGATCAGCGCGAGCCGAGTTCCAGAGGCTGGGTGCGGATCCACCGGGTCGTGGTCTGCTGCCGGCCCATGGCGATCACGTCGCCGGCGGGACCGGCAGAGAAGACCCGGCTGGCGGCGGGACGCCGGGAGGCGCCGACACCGCGCTGGACCTCTGCCAGTAGCTGGTTGACCCGCTTGCGCAGGTCCTCCACTTCGGACTGTAGCGCGAGAATGTGCCGAATGCCCGCCAGGTTGACACCTTCTTCCTGGCTGAGGTGCTGCACGTAGCGCAGCTTCGCCACGTCGTACGTCGAGTAGCGCCGGCCGCGGCCGGACGCCCGGCTCGGCACCACCAGGCCGAGCCGGTCGTACTGGCGCAACGTCTGCGGGTGCATACCGGCCAGCTGGGCCGCCACCGAGATCACGTAGATCGGGGTGCGGTCGTCCCAGGTCGGCACCTGGCTGAACGGGATGCCCATCACGAACTCCCGAACAACCCGGCCCGCAGATCAGGCTGGTCCGACGCGGAGCTGAACTCCTGCAGCTTCTCCTTCTGCTCGTCGGTCAGCTCGTGCGGCACCTGCACGTCGAGCGTGAGCATCAGGTCGCCCTTGGTCCCGTCCCGCCGGACCGAACCCTTACCGCGGACGCGCAGTTTGCTCCCGTTCGCCGTACCCGCAGGGATCCGGACCGTGACGGGCAGTCCGTCCAGGGTCGGAACCTTGATCTCCGCACCCAGCGCCGCCTCGGTGAAACTCACCGGGACGTTCAGGGTCAGGTGCTCGCCCTGGCGGCCGAAGATCCGGTGCTTGTGCACATGGACGGTGACGTAGAGGTCGCCCGCGGGGCCACCCCGTTCGCCGGCCGCGCCCTTGCCCTTGAGCCGGATCCGCTGGTTGTCCTGGACACCCGCCGGGATGCGGACCTGCATGGTCTTGCTCGACGTGCCGCGGCCGGAGCCGTGGCAGGTCTCGCACGGCTGGTCGACGACCAGGCCGCGACCCTTGCACTCGGTGCACGGCTCGGTCATCGCGAAGACGCCGCCCTGCACCGAGGTCTGCATACCGGTGCCCTCGCACTTGAGGCAGACCTTCGGGACGGTGCCGTACTTCGCGCCGGTCCCCCGACAGGTCGGGCACGGCTCGTCGCTGGTCATCCGGAGCCCGACCGTGACACCGTTCACGGCCTCGGCGAACTCGATCGTCGCCTCGGTCTCGATGTCCTGACCGCGCCGCGGACGGGCGGTCGTACTGGTCGTGGTCCGGCCACCACCGCCGAACATGCCGCCGAGGATGTCGCCGAGCCCGCCGCCGGCACCCTGGCCGCCGCGGTTGAAGAGGTCGCCGACGTTGAAGTCGAAGCCGCCGCCCTGCCCGCTGCCGCTCGGCATCCGGAAGCCGCCGCTGCCGAACAGCCGCCGCGCCTCGTCGTACTCCTTGCGCTTCTTCGGGTCACCGACGACGTCGTACGCCTCGGAGACCTCCTTGAACTTGGCCTCCGCCTTGGTGTCCCCGGCGTTGGAGTCCGGGTGGTACTGCCGGGCCAGCTTGCGGTACGCCTTCTTGATCTCGTCGGCCTCGGCGGTCTTGGAGACGCCGAGAACCTTGTAGAAGTCCTTCTCGATCCAGTCCTTCGTGCTCATCCGACGCCTCCCCTCCCGTCGTGGTCGTTACTCCGCGGACCGTTCCGCGTCTTCATCTGTGGTCTCCACCGGTACGTCGGCCTTCGCGGCGTCGGCCGGCAGTTGTTCGGTCGGCTCCGACACGGCCACCCGGGCCGCCCGGAGGATCCGCTCACCGTGCCGGTAGCCCGGTTGCATGATCATCGTCGCGGTCGGGCCGTCGACCTCGTCGGAGTAGTTGTGCAGCAGGGCCTCGTGGATCCGCGGGTCGAAGGGGTCGCCCTTCTCGCCGTACTTCACCAGGCCGAGCTTCTCGGTGACCCGCTCCAGCGATTCGGCGACCGCCTTGAACGCGCCGTCCAGTTCACCCGCATCGCGGGCCCGGCCGATGTCGTCCAGGATCCCGAGCAGCTCGGTCAGCACGGTGCCGATGACGAGCTCCCGGGACGCTTCCCGCTCCCGGTCGACGCGGCGCTTGTAGTTCACGTACTCGGCCTGCAGTCGCTGCAGGTCCGCCGTACGCTCCGCGAGCGCCTCGGTCAGCAGGGCCTCCTGGGCGGACGGGCCGATCAGGTCCGACGGGTCGCGCGGCGGCTGTCCGGCCGGGCCGGCCGCTGCGGGCGCCGCGGACTGCTCCGCAGGCTCCCGCAGCTTGCCGGTCTCCGGGTCGATCCGGCGCTTGTCGCGGATGACAGGCTCCCCGTCACCGAACTCGCTGCCAGTCGGTCGATCCGTCACTTGTCCTCCGTCTTGTCCTGCGGCCGGTCCTCGTCCACGATCTCGGCGTCGACGACGTCGTCGTCGTTGTTGCTGCTCGAGGTCGCGTCCTCGGAGGTGGCGCCGTCGGTCGAGCCGCCGGCGGCCTGGGCGTTCGCGTACATCGCGGCGCCCATCTTCTGGCTGGACTGGGCAAGCTTCTCCGAGGCGGCCTTGATCGCCTCGGCGTCGTCACCCTCGAGCGCCTTCTTCAGCTCGGCGACGCCGTCCTTGACCTCGGTCTTGACGTCGTCGGGGACCTTGTCCTCGTTCTCCTGCAGGAACTTCTCGGTCTGGTAGACGAGGCTCTCCGCCTGGTTGCGGCTCTCCACCGCCTCGCGGCGCTTGCGGTCCTCCTCGGCGTACTGCTCGGCGTCGCGGACCATCTGGTCGATGTCGGTCTTCGGCAGCGCGGAGCCGCCGGTCACCGTCATCCGCTGCTCCTTGCCGGTGGCCAGGTCCTTCGCGTTCACGTGCACGATGCCGTTCGCGTCGATGTCGAAGGTGACCTCGATCTGCGGCACGTTCCGCGGCGCCGGCGGCAGGCCGGTCAGCTCGAAGTTGCCGAGCGACTTGTTGTCGCGGGCCATCTCGCGCTCGCCCTGGTAGACCTGGATCATCACCGACGGCTGGTTGTCCTCGGCCGTGGTGAAGATCTCCGAGCCCTTGGTCGGGATCGTGGTGTTGCGCTCGATGATCTTGGTGAACACGCCGCCCTTGGTCTCGATACCGAGGCTCAGCGGGGTCACGTCGAGCAGCAGGACGTCCTTGACCTCACCCTTCAGCACACCGGCCTGCAGGGAGGCGCCGACCGCGACGACCTCGTCCGGGTTGACACCCTTGTACGCGTCCTTGCCTGCGGTGAGCTCCTTGACCAGGTCGGCCACCGCGGGCATCCGGGTCGAACCGCCGACCAGGATCACGTGGTCGATCTTCGAGACGTCGATCCCGGCGTCCTTGATGACGGCCTTGAACGGGGCGCGGGCGCGCTCGAGCAGGTCGCTGGTCATCTTCTGGAACTCGGCCCGGGAGAGCTTCTCCTCCAGGTGCAGCGGGCCGGACTCGGTCAGGCTCAGGTACGGCAGGTGGATCGTCGTCTCGGCCGTGCTGGACAGCTCGATCTTGGCCTTCTCGGCGGCCTCGGTGAGGCGCTGCATGGCCATCTTGTCGCCGGACAGGTCGGTGCCGTTCTTGTTCTTGAACTGGGTCACCAGCCACTTGACGATCCGGTTGTCCCAGTCGTCACCACCGAGGTGGTTGTCACCGCTGGTCGCCTTCACCTCGAAGACGCCGTCACCGATCTCCAGCAGGGACACGTCGAACGTGCCGCCGCCGAGGTCGAAGACCAGGATGGTCTGCTCGGCTCCCTTGTCCAGACCGTAGGCGAGCGCGGCCGCGGTCGGCTCGTTGACGATCCGGTGCACCTTCAGGCCCGCGATCTCGCCGGCCTCCTTGGTCGCCTGGCGCTGCGCGTCGGAGAAGTACGCCGGCACGGTGATGACCGCGTCGGTGACCTGCTCCCCGAGGTACGCCTCGGCGTCCCGCTTCAGCTTCTGCAGCACGAACGCGCTGATCTGCTGCGGGGTGAACTTCTTGCCGTCGATGTCCACGCTCCAGGCCTCGCCCATGTGGCGCTTGACCGAGCGGATCGTGCGATCGACGTTCGTGGTGGCCTGGCGCTTCGCCACCTCGCCGACCAGGACCTCGCCGTTCTTGGCGAAAGCCACCACCGAGGGCGTCGTGCGCGCTCCCTCGGCGTTGGGGATGACGGTGGGCTCGCCACCTTCCAGTACGGCGATGACGGAGTTCGTCGTACCGAGATCGATACCGACCGCGCGGGCCATGCTTTACCTCCACAGAGTTGAGTGATGCAGACTCAATGTTGCCGTTCGTCCGCCTCGGTTTCAAATCCGTGACTGAACAAACTTGAGTTCACTGGACTCAACATTGCATACCCGTCAGGTCATTCCCAAGGGCGGCCCCCGATTTCGGGGTCCCGGCCAGGGTGGCGCCAGGGAGACCCCTCCCGAAGCAAACGTTTACCATGCGATCCTGATCACTGTGAAGCTCCGCCCGATGACCGCCGCCGACGTCGCCGCGGTTCTCGCGCTGAACGCCACCGCCGAAGGTCTCGTCGAACCCCTGGGCGCCGACCGCCTGGACTGGCTCCGGCTGATCGCCGCACACGCCGTCGTGGTCGACCTGGACGGCGCCCCGGCCGGCTTCGTGCTCACGTTCACCCCCGGTTCGGCGTACGACGGGCTCGCGTTCGAGGCGTTCACGCAGACCTACGCCGACCGCTTCCTGTACATCGAGCGGATCGTGATCGCGGCCGAGCACCGCCGCCAGGGCATCGCCTCGACGGTGTACCGCGCGATCGAACGCTCCGCCCGGCCCTTCGACCGCACCGTCGCGGCGGCCCCGACCGGCACCCCGGCGTACGCGTTCCACACCGCGCGCGGCTACCAGGAGGTCGGCAAGCAACGCCTGCCCGACGGCACCACAACGGCACTCGCCAACCGGCACCCCGAGCTCGCGGGAGGTCGGGACGCGGACGGTCAGTTCGCGATCCCGCTCGGCCCGAACCCCGAGCTCGTCCCGGCGCTGGACGAGGCGGCCCGCCAGTTCGCCCCGCCCGGCCTTTACCAGGGCGTGCGCTGATCAGAGCTGGCGTACGTCGAGGAGTGAGCGGACCGGGAGGTCGTGGCGGAGCCGCGGATCGGTGAGTGCGTCGACGATGCAGGCCGCACCGACCCAGTGCGCGCCGCAGTCCTCCACCAGCGCCCGCGCTGCCCGTGCCGTCGCCCCGGTGTCGACCCAGTCGTCGACCATCAACACGCGGTCCCCGGCCCCGATCAGCTTCCGCCGGAACCCGAACACCACGTGCCGGTCCTGGTAGTCGGGCGCCGTCGTACGGCGTACCCACCGATCACTGTCGACAGACGAGCCGCTGTGCTTCCGCATCTCCACGAACCCGACCCCGAGCGCGGCCGCCGTCAACGCCCCGACCAGCGACCCCCGCGACACCGGCCCGAGCACCACCGTCGGCTGCACGTCGTACAGCCCCGCCAGCGCCGGCCCGATCTCCCGCAACAACTCCGCGTCCCGCCACCACCCGGTGACGTCCGCACAACTACTTCAGACGCCCCGATCCGTCTGCCACCGAAACGCGCCCCGAAGCCGTGCTCTCGTGTCCATACGGCAATGGTGCCCTGATTGCGAGGTGGAGGCATGTGGTTTTGCGGACCGCCATCACTCACCAAGGCACCCCAACGCGCACCTCGCACGCCCGATCGAGCGTGGGCGCCGCACAGGTGGCGCGCTTACTGGGTGGTGGCGGTCCGCCTGTGGACAACGCGCACGACGCACCGCGCGAATTCACCATGCTTGATTCATGGCAGATGTGGCCGACGTGATCGGCAGGCGTGGCGGATCCGCGACGTTCGCGGATCTTCGCGCGGTGGTGTCCGCACGCGCCATCCGCAGCGCGCTCAGGTCGGGAGTGATCAACCGGGTGGCGAAAGGTGTCTACGCGTTGCCTGTCGCACCAGCGGCACTGACCGCGGCTCGAAGCCACGGCGGTGTCGTCTCGCATCTCAGCGCTGCGCAGCACTGGGGTTTCGGGGTGATCAACCCGCCCGGCCTGCCGCACGTCACGCTGCCGCCCGGCCGGGCCCGACGCCGCAGCGGGCTGCCCTGCGTCGCGCACTGGGCGGAGGTTCCCGCGCTGGACGACGTCACCACCCCGCTTCGGACCGTCCTGGACTGCCTTCGTACTTTGCCGCCTGCGGAAGGGCTCGCCGTCGCGGACTCGGCCTTACGCACGGGAAGTGTCGAACACGACACGCTCCTCGCCGCAGCGTCCCGACTACGAGGACCACACCGTCGGCGGGTTCAGCGGATGGTCGCGTTCGCCGACGGTCGCGCGGAATCAGTGCTGGAGTCCGTCCTGCGCTACTTGCTGATCGAGCGGGGAATCGAAGGTTTCGTTCCTCAACTGCCGGTGCGGGACGCGGAGTTCTCGGCTCGCCTCGACCTCGGTCACCCCCGGCTGCTTCTAGGCCTCGAGGCGGACGGATTCGCCTTCCACGGAACGCGGCGAGCGCTGGTCAAGGACTGCCGCAGGCAGGCGAACCTGACGGCCCGAGGTTGGCGAGTGCTCCGCTTCAGCTGGGAGGACATCATGTACGACCCCGACTGGGTGATCGCCACGATCGAGCGGGCAGCCGGACTCCCGTCACTCACCAAGCACCTGCTGCGCGCCGCCTGACCCGGCAGCTGAGCGTGCGGTGGGCAGGTGACGCGAGGTTGGTGAGTGATGGCGGTCCGGCTAAACCGGCCGGCCGGCCGTGAAGGTCTGGGTGATGAGGGGGACGGCGGGGCGGTAGGCGAGGTGGAGGTAGGACGGGGCGTCGAGGACGGCCAGGTCGGCTCGGGCGCCGGGGGTCAGGTGGCCGACGTCGGTGCGGCGGAGGGAGGCGGCGCCGCCGGCGGTGGCGGACCAGAGGGCCTCGGCGGGGGTCATGTGCATCTCGCGGACGGCCAGGGCGATGCAGAACGGCATCGAGGACGAGTAGCCGGAGCCGGGGTTGCAGTCGGTGGCGAGGGCCACGGTGACGCCGGCGTCGACGAGACGGCGGGCGTCGGGGTACGGCGACCTGGTGGAGAACTCGATCGCCGGGAGCAGACCGGCGACGACGCCGCTCGAGGCGAGTGCGTCGACATCCGCATCGGTGAGGTAGGTGCAGTGATCAGCCGAGGCGGCGCCGACCTCGGCGGCGAGCTGGACGCCAGGACCCTCGCCGAGCTGGTTGGCGTGCACGCGAGCCTGCAGGCCCCGCGCCAGTCCGGCCCGGAGGATCGCCCGCCCCTGGTCCGCGTCGAACGCTCCCCGCTCCACGAAGACGTCGACCCACGTCGAGTGCTCGGCCGCCGCGTCGAGCATCGGGCCAGTCACCAGGGCCACGTACCCCGCCGGGTCGTCGGCGTAGTCGGCCGGTACGACGTGGGCGCCGAGGTACGTCGTGTCGTCGGTGAACTGCCGCGCGATCCGCAGCGCTCGCGCCTCGTCGGCGACCGTCAGCCCGTAGCCGGACTTGATCTCGACGGTGGTCGTGCCCTGGCGGCGCATCTCGGTCACCAGGCGGGCCACGTTCGCGGTCAGCTGCTCGTCGGTGGCCTCGCGGGTCGCCGCCACCGTGGTCCGGATCCCGCCGGCCGAGTACGGCGTACCGGTCATCCGGGCCGCGAACTCCTCGGCGCGATCGCCTGCGAACACCAGGTGCGAGTGCGAGTCGACGAAGCCCGGGATCACCGCCCGGCCGCCGAGGTCGACCGCTGCGTCGGCTGCCGGGGCCGCGGTTCGTCGGCCGGTCCAGGCGACCGTGCTGCCGTCGATCACCAGCGCCGCGTCGTGGAGCTCACCGAGCGGGCCGCCGTGCGTGGGGTCGTTCGTGACCAGGGAGCTGATGCCGGTCAGGAGCAGCGAGGTCATCGGGTCACCGCCGCGATCGAGGCGGCCAGCTGCGCCGGGACGTCCAGACGACTGTGCTTGCCGTCGGCAACCACATGGTTGCCCGAGACGATCACGTCCGACACATCCGCGGCAGCTGCGGCGAAGACCACGGTTTCCACTGAGCCGCCGGTGCCTGCGGTGCGGACGGTGTCCGTGCGAACGGCGACGAGGTCGGCGCGGGCGCCGGGAGCGATCACGCCCGCGTCCTCGAAGCCAATCGAGCGGTGGCCGTCCGTCGTCGCTGCTCTGAGGAGCTCGGCCGCCGACCAGTGACCGCGCTCCTGCGACGCCAGTCGCTCGTCCAGCTCGACGGCGCGCATCTCCTCGAACAGGTCGATGACCGCGTGACTGTCCGACCCGAGCGTCAATGCCGACCCCGCGTCCCGCAACTGCACCGAGGGGCCGATCCCGTCCGCGAGGTCGCGCTCGGTGGTCGGGCAGAAGCAGGAGTACGCCGCGGAGCTGCCGAGTAGGCCGATGTCGACCGGCGTCAGATGGGTCGCGTGCACCGCGCTCGTCCGCCCGCTGAGGAAGCCGGTCTCGTCGAGGATCTGCGCCGGCGTCCGGCCGTACGCCTCGAGACAGGCGGCGTTCTCGGCGACCTGCTCGGACAGGTGGATGTGCAGCGGTACGTCTGGGAACGCCGCCGCGACCGCGCCGAGCTGGTCGTGCGGTACGCCGCGCACCGAATGCGCCGCCGCGCCGATCACGACGTCCTCCGCGCCCTTGAGCTGCGCGACCCGGGCGGCCCAGGCGGTCGCGTCGCCGTCGCTGAAGCGTTGCTGGACCTCGTTGAGCGGCTGGTCGATCCCGCCGGCGACGTAACAGGTGTCGAGCAGCGCGATCCGGAGGCCGACGTCCCGGGCGGCCTCGATCAGCGCCGTACCCATGGCGTTGGGGTCGTCGTAGCGGCCGCCGCCGGGCGCGTGGTGCAGGTAGTGGAACTCCCCGACCGCGGTGACGCCGGCGAGCAGCATCTCGGCGTACACAGCGCGGGCGAGCTCGTAATACGTGTCGGGGGTGAGCGCTGCGGCGACCGAGTACATCTGGTCACGCCAGGTCCAGAACGTGCCGCGCTCGGTCTGCGTACGGCCGCGGAGCGCGCGATGGAACGCATGGCTGTGACAGTTCGCGAGACCGGGGATCACCAGGCCGTGCAGCATGTGCCCGTCGCCGGGGTCCACATCGGTCTCCACCGTCGCGAACCGGCCGTCCGCGACGGTCACCAGGACGCGCTCCGCGAGGCCGGTGGGGAGCAGAGCGGTCGAGCACCAGTACGACGTCACTTGGCGAGGTCCTTCAGTACGGCGGCCAGCGCGTCGACGCCGGCCAGGCAGTCGTCCATTTCGGCGTACTCGGCCGGCGAATGCGAGACGCCGGTCGGGTTGCGCACGAACAGCATCGCGGTCGGGATCCCCGCGTCCGAGAACACGCCCGCGTCGTGCCCGGCGCCGGTCGGCAGCACCGGGGCGCCGTCGAGCACGTTCACCAGGCGGTCGCGCAGGCCGGCCGGGAAGTCCACGATCGGCGAGACCGACTCGGGCGTCACCTCGAGGGTGGTGCCGTCCCGCTCGGCGCGCTCGGTCGCCTGCTTGGTGATTGCTGCGAGCAATGATTCGAGCGTGGCGGTGTCGGCGGCGCGGGCGTCCAGCCAGGCGGTGACCTGCGACGGTACGGCGTTGGTTCCGTTCGGTTCCACCGACAGGCGGCCGAAGGTCGCGCGGGCACCGGCGAGCCGGGCCTGTTTGTTGGCGGCGAGGGCGGTCATCGCGTAGGTGAGCATGGGGTCGTGCCGGTCCTCCATCAGCGTGGTGCCGGCGTGGTTGGCCTCACCACCGAAGGTGAACCGGTACCGCCCGTGCGGCCAGATCGAGCTGGCCACACCCACCGGCGCGGTCAGCCCTCTGCCTTGCTCCACATGCAGCTCGACGAAGGTCCCCATCCGCCGCAGAAGCGGCGAAGGTCCGAGACCGGCCGGATCGATCCCGGCCCCTTCCAATGCATGTCCGAGGCGCACCCCGGCCCTGTCTGTCAGCTGAAGCGCCTTCTCGGCCGAGAGAACCCCGGCCGCGACCCGAGACCCCAGACAAGGCATCCCGAACCGCGACCCTTCTTCTTCCACGAACGCCCCCACCCCGATGGGCACCCCAGGCTCGAACCCCTCCGCCCGCAACCGATCCACAGCCGCCAGCGCGGAAACCACCCCCAGGGGCCCGTCGAACGCCCCGCCATCAATCACCGAGTCCAGATGACTCCCCGTCACCACTCCCGGGAGGGAAGCCGGCTGTTCGCGCGGGTTCCACCAGGCGATGAGGTTGCCGATGCCGTCGGATTCGACGGTGAGGTTGCGGGCGGCGCACTGGTCGAGGAACCAGCGCGTCGCCTCGCGTTCGGTGGGGGTCCAGCCGCCGCGGGTGTAGCCGCCGGTGTCGGGGTCGCGGCCGATGGCGGACTGGTCGGCCCAGAGGGATTCGAAGCTCAAGACAGTGGGTTCTTCGCCAGCCAGTCCTTGGCGACCGCGTCCGCGCTCTCCTTGCCGGCGTCGATCCGCTTGACCAGGTCGGTCAGCGCGTCCGTGGTCAGCTTGGCGTCGACGGCGTTCAGCGTCGCCACGATGTCGTCGGACTTGTGGTCGGTCCGGATCAACGGAACGATGTTGTTCGGCGGCAGGATCTGCTCCGGGTCGTCCAACTGGACGAAGCCCTGCTCCTTGATCACCGACTGGGTGGTGAACAGGTTCGTCACCTGGATCTGGTTGTCCTCCAGCGCCTTGATGCTCAGCGGACCGCCCGCGTCCAGCGTCTTGTACTCCTTGAACTCGACGCCGTACTTCTCCTTCAGCCCCTTCAGACCCGCCGACCGGACCTTGAACTCCGGGCTACCGCCCGCGATCAGGTTCTTGTCCTTCAGGTCACCCAGCGACTTCAGGCTGTACTTGTCCGCGGTCGCCTTGGTGACCACGATCGTGTCCTCGTCCGCGGCCGGCGACTTCTCCAGCACCTCGAGCCCGGACGGCAGCGCCTTCTTCAGCGCGTCGTACGCTTTGTCGGCGTCGGTCTCGGTGGAGTTCTTGTCGAAGTACGCCAGCGCGGCGCCGGTGTACTCCGGCACCAGGTCGACGGACCCGTCCTTGATCGCGGCCATGTAGGTCTCGCGGTTGCCGATGTTCGGCTTCTTCTTCACCTCGATGCCCTTGGCGGCCAGGGCCTGGCCGTAGATCTCCGCCAGCAGCTGGCTCTCGGAGAAGTCGGCGGACCCGACGGTGATGCTGCTCACCTTCGACGGCGCGGGCGAGGACCCCGCGTTGTCGTTGCCGAGCTGGTCGCCCCCACCCCCGCAACCGGCCAGGCCGAGCACCGCCACCCCGGCGATCGCAGTACGGATGAGTGTGGATCTCAACACGAGAGCCTCCAGTGTTCTCGTTCAGCCACCGGCCGGTGCCGATGGATGTGTCTCAAGTTCATCAGGTACCCCGGACAGTTCAGCCGATCTTCAGTCCCGGCGAGACAGTGATCCGCCCGATCAGCGCGAACAGAGCGTCGAGCAGCAGCGCCAGCAGCGCCACCAGCAGCGCGCCGGTGAACATCTGCGGGAAGTCGCGCAGCTTCAGCCCGTCGATGACGTACCGTCCGAGACCGCCGAGCGACACCAGCGCCGCGATCGTCGCGGTCGACACGATCTGCAGGGTCGCGCTGCGGATCCCGGAGATGATCAGCGGCATCGCGATCGGGATCTCCACCTTGGTCAGGATCTCCTGCCCGGTCATCCCCATCCCCCGTGCGGCGTCGATCGTGGCCGGATCGACACCCGAGATCCCGGCGTACGTCGACGCGAGGATCGGCGGGATACCGAGCGCGACCAGCGCGATCAGCACCGGCAGGAAGCCGATCTGGTCGGTCAGCAGCACCGCCAGCATCAGCAGCCCGAGGCTCGGCAGCGCCCGCGCCGCGTTGCCGGTGTTGATGGCCAGGAACGCCCCGCGCCGGGTGTGCCCGATCCGCAGCCCGATCGGCAGCCCGATCGCGGTCGACAGACCGAGCGCGGCAAACGTGTACCAGAGGTGTTCGAGGATGCGCGCCCAGATACCTTCGGGGCCGGACCAGTTGTACGAGTCGGTCAGGTACTCCCACATGTCAGGCCACCTCTCCCACAGGGGTTGCGACGCGGGCCCACGGGGTCAGCACCCGCTGCAGCGTCACGAGGACGAGGTCGGCGAGCAGCGCCAGGGCCAGCGACAGCACGACACCGACGACGACCGGGGTCAGGAAGTCCTTCTGGAAGCCGAGCGTGAACAGCTCCCCCAGGCCGCCGATCCCGATCACCGCGCCGACACTCACCATCGAGATGTTCGCGACCGTGACGACGCGCAGCCCGGTGAAGATGACCGGTACGGCGATCGGCAGGTCCACCGCGACCAGCCGGTGCAGGGAGCCGTACCCGACCGCGATCGCGGACTGCCGGACGTCGGGCGGCACGGAGCGGAGTCCGTCGATCACGTTCCGGATCAGCAGCGACACCGTGTAGATGGTCAGCGCCACGATGATGTTCACCGTGGACAGCACCTTGGTGCCGAGGATCGCGGGCAGCACGATGAACAGCGCGATCGACGGCAGCGAGTAGAGGATGCCGCCGAACGCGACCAGCGGGTTCGCCAGCCACCCGTAGCGCGTCGCGACGTACCCGAGCGGCACCGAGATGATCAGCCCGAGGATCACCGGAATGATCGCCAGGTACACGTGCTCGACCAGCTGGTCCCAGATCAGCCCGAGGTTGTCCGCTATCCAGCTCATGAGCGGAGCGCCTCGGCGACCGTGGCCTGGTCGATGACGCCGATGGCCTTGCCGTCGTCGTCGACGCAGACACCGCGACCGGTCGGGGAGGTGAGTACGGCGTCCAGTGCCGCGCGCAACGAGTCGCCGCGCTTGAACACCGCGCCGAGCGGGAGCAACTCGTGCGAGCCGTTCCGCCATCCGACCGGTACGCCGTCCTGCAACGCGAGCTCGTCCGGCAGCGGCCCGACCGGCAGCTCTTCCGGGTGCACGAACGTCAGGGCACGGTAACCCCGGTCCCGCCCGACGAAGTCACGGACGAAGTCGTCGGCGGGCTCGGCGAGCAGCTCGGCCGGCGGCGCGAACTGGGCCAGCTTGCCGCCGACCCGCATCACCGCGATGGTGTCGCCGAGCTTGATCGCCTCGTCGATGTCGTGGGTGACGAACACGATCGTCTTGCCGATGTCGCGCTGCAGCCGGAGCAACTCCTCCTGCAACTGGTTGCGCACGATCGGGTCGACGGCGCTGAACGGCTCGTCCATCAGCATGATCGCCGGGTCGGCCGCCAGTGCCCGGGCGACGCCGACTCGTTGCTGCTGGCCACCGGACAGCTGCGCCGGATACCGCTCGGCGAGCTTGACGTCCAGGCCGACGCGTTCGAGCAGCTCCATCGCCGTACTGTGCGCCTTGCGCTTGTCCCAGCCGAGCAGCTTCGGCACGGTCGCGACGTTGTCCACGACGGTCTTGTGCGGGAACAGGCCGGCGTTCTGGATCACGTACCCGATGCCGCGCCGCAGCGCGACCGGGTCCTGGGAGTTGATGTCCTCGCCGTCGATCGAGATGGTGCCGCCGGTCCGCTCGATCGTGCGGTTGATCATCCGCAGCGACGTGGTCTTCCCGCAGCCGGACGGGCCGACGAACACGGTGATCTGGTTGCTCGGGATCCGCAGGGACAACGCGTCGACGGCGACGGTGCCGTCCGGATACCGCTTGGTGACGTCCTCGAACTCGATCATGGCGCCCCTTCGCGCTCGTTGGTCGCCCAGTTGACCCTAGCGGAACGAAAGACCGAATCCACGCGGTAGCGCGGTCTCTCACCCTGTGGGAAAGTGCACCGTAGCACTACAGATTGCCACGGTCGCAGACAGTTAGCTCTCGCGCATCGGAACCCGGACGCCGCGCTCGTCCGCGACCTCGACGGCCTTGTCGTAGCCCGCGTCGACGTGCCGGATGACGCCCATCGCCGGGTCGTTGGTGAGCACCCGCTCCAGCTTCTGCCGGGCCAGGTCGGTGCCGTCGGCAACCGATACCTGGCCGGCGTGGATGGACCGGCCGATGCCGACGCCGCCGCCGTGGTGGATCGACACCCAGGACGCGCCGCTGGCCACGTTCACCATCGCGTTCAGCAACGGCCAGTCCGCGATCGCGTCCGAGCCGTCGAGCATGCCTTCGGTCTCCCGGTACGGCGACGCCACGCTGCCGGTGTCCAGGTGGTCGCGACCGATCACGATCGGCGCCTCGAGTTCACCGGAGGCCACCATGTCGTTGAACCGGACGCCGGCCTTGTCGCGCTCGCCCTGGCCGAGCCAGCAGATCCGGGCCGGCAGGCCCTGGAACGCGACCCGCTCGCCGGCCAGCTTGATCCACCGGCTGAGGTGCTCGTTGTCCGGGAACAGGTCCAGGATCGCCTGGTCGGTCTTCGCGATGTCGGCCGGGTTGCCGGACAGCGCCGCCCACCGGAACGGGCCTTTTCCTTCACAGAACAACGGCCGGATGTACGCCGGCACGAAGCCGGGGAACTCGAAGGCGCGGCTGTAGCCCGCCTTCCGGGCCTCGTCGCGGATCGAGTTGCCGTAGTCGAAGACCTCGGCGCCCGCGTCCTGGAAGCCGACCATCGCCGCGACGTGCCTCGCCATCGAGGCCTGCGCGCGCTCGGTGAAGCCCTTCGGGTCCTTCTCGCGGGCGGTCGCCCAGTCCTCGAAGTCGATGCCGACGGGCAGGTACATCAACGGATCGTGCGCGGAGGTCTGGTCGGTGACGATGTCGATCGGCGCACCCAACTCGAGCAACTCGGGAACGATCACCGCGGCGTTGCCGAGGACACCGATCGACAGCGGCCGGCGCGCCTTCTTGGCCTCTTCCGCCAGCCGCAACGCCTCGTCCAGGGAGGACGCCCGGACGTCGAGGTAGCGGTGCTCGATGCGGCGCTGGATCCGCGACTCGTCGACGTCGATGCAGATCGCCACACCGTCGTTCATCGTCACGGCGAGCGGCTGCGCACCGCCCATGCCGCCGAGGCCGGCGGTCAGCGTGATCGTCCCGGCGAGCGAGCCGCCGAACTTCTTCTCCGCGACCGCGCCGAACGTCTCGTACGTGCCCTGCAGGATGCCCTGCGTGCCGATGTAGATCCACGACCCGGCCGTCATCTGGCCGTACATCGTGAGACCCATCGCCTCGAGCTTGCGGAACTCCTCCCAGGTGGCCCAGTCGCCGACCAGGTTCGAGTTCGCGATCAGCACCCGCGGCGCCCACTCGTGCGTCTGCATCACGCCGACCGGGCGGCCGGACTGGACGAGCATCGTCTCGTCGTCCTTCAGCGTGGTCAGCGTGCGCACCATCGCGTCGAACGAGTTCCAGTCCCGGGCAGCCTTGCCGGAGCCGCCGTACACGACGAGCTCGTCGGGGTGCTCGGCGACCTCCGGGTCGAGGTTGTTCTGCAGCATCCGCAGCGCGGCCTCCTGCTGCCAGCCGCGGGCGGTGAGCGTGGTGCCGCGGGGTGCGCGGACGGGACGTGGTCCGGACATGGGTGATCCAGCCTTTCTAGGACAGTGGGCCGGTGACGGCCTCGGCAGCGGTAACATAGGTGCCGTCGGCAACAAGCCGGACGGAGTGCTCGAGCTCGGGCGCGAGGAAGCGGTCGGTGGCCGGCCCCTCGACGTGTTCCCGGAGGGCGGCTCTGGCCGCCGCCGTGGCCGGGGCGGGCGTCAACGGCGCGCGCAGGTCGAGGGCCCGTGCGGCGGTGAGGATCTCGATCGCCAGCACCCGCTCCAGGCCGTCGACGGCCCGGCGCAGCTTGCGCGCGGCGGACCAGCCCATCGAGACGTGGTCCTCCTGCATCGCACTGCTCGGGATCGAGTCGACGCTGGCCGGGACCGCCAGGCGCTTCAGCTCGGAGACGATCGCAGCCTGCGTGTACTGCGCGATCATGTGGCCGCTGTCCACGCCCGGGTCGTCGGCCAGGAACGCGTTCAGCCCATGGCTGCGGGCGACGTCCAGGAACCGGTCGGTACGACGTTCGCTGATGCTTGCCAGGTCCGCGACGGCGATCGCCAGGAAGTCGAGCACGTATCCGACCGGGGCGCCGTGGAAGTTGCCGTTGGACTCGACCCGGCCGTCCGGGAGTACGACCGGGTTGTCGATCGCGGCGGCGAGCTCACGGCCGGCGACGGTCGCCGCGTGCTCCGCGGTGTCGCGGGCGGCGCCGTGGACCTGGGGCGAACACCGCAGGGAGTAGGCGTCCTGCACCCGGTTGCAGTCCGGGCCGCGGTGGCTGGCGACGATCGCGCTGTCCTTGAGGATCGCGCGCAGGTTGGCGGCGGCCTTCGCCTGACCGGGATGGGGCCTCAGAGCTTGCAGGTCCTCGGCGAAGACCCGGTCGGTGCCCAGCTGGGCCTCGACGCTCATCGCAGCGGCCAGGTCGGCGGTCTTGAACAGCCGGTCGAGGTCGGCGAGCGCGAGCAGCAGCATGCCGAGCATGCCGTCGGTGCCGTTGATCAGCGCGAGGCCTTCCTTCTCGGCCAGCACGACCGGCTGCAGACCGTGCTGGGCCAGCGCCTCGCCTGCGTCGAGGAGGTTGCCGTCGGCATCGCGGACCTGGCCCTCACCCATGATCGCGAGGGCGACATGCGACAGCGGTGCGAGGTCACCCGAGCAGCCGAGGCTGCCGTACTCGTGCACCACCGGTGTCAGGTGCGCGTTGAGCAGACCGGCGTACGCCTGGGCGGTCTCGACCTTCACGCCGGTGCGGCCGGTGGCGAGCGTCGACAGCCGCAGCAGGGCCAGTGCCCGGACGACCTCGGTCTCCACCTCGGGGCCCGAGCCTGCCGCGTGCGAGCGGATCAGGCTGCGTTGCAGCTGCGCCCGGAGCTCCGGCGCGATGTGCCGCGTCGCGAGTGCGCCGAATCCGGTCGAGACGCCGTAGTGCGGGGTGTCCGCGTGGGCCAGCGCCTCGATCGCGGCGCGTGACTTCGCGATCTCCTCGAGTGCCTGGTCGTCGATCCGTACCTGCGCGCCGTACCGCGCGACCGCGACCACTTCGGCCGGGGTCAGCGGTCCGGTGCCGACATTCACTGTGTGTTCCACCCGAACATTGCACCGCGCGGGAACGATCCCGGACAGCAGCACCGCAGTACTTTCCGTCTCGGATCTGAGACAGCATTCGCGACCCTCGGTAGCCGTAGAGTCCTGCCATGGTGTTCGAGATCCGGACGGCGCGCCCGGAGGATGCGGTGGGGGTCGCCCGGGTCTGGGCAGCGGTGATGCCGCAACTGGTGAAAACCGCGCGCGCGATCGAGCTGCAGCTGCGGCACGCCCACAGCCAAGAGGTGCTGATCGCCGTCGACGGCCCGGACGTGGTCGGGTACGCGAACATCTACCTGCCGCCGCCGGACGCTTCCGCGCCTCGGGTGCGGGTGACGATCCAGGTGCCGCCGGAGTACCGCAAGCGCGGCATCGGGAGTGCGTTGACCGACACGATCACCGAGCGGGCTGTGGAGCTCGGCGCGGGGCGGTTGCTGGTGGTCGTGGCCGACGATCCCGAGTCGAAGGCGTTCGCGGAGAAGCGCGGATTCGCGATCGGCCGGCGGATGTCGCACTCCGCCGCCGACCTGACCGCCGCGCGCGAACCACTCGCTCCACCGGAGGGATTGCGCGTGGCGACGTACGACGCGTTGGACCCGCGGCAGCTGTACGACGCCGAGGTCCAGGTCCGCGACGACGACCCGAGCGGGCTGTCCGGCGGACCGGCGTACGAGGAATGGGTGCGGACGTCGTGGGACAACCCGGACATCCGGTTCGACCTGAGCATCGCTGTCCTCGACGGGGACCAAGTGTTGTCGTTCGTGACCACGACCGCGGACCCGGACCGGCATGTGATCTGGTCGAACCTGACCGGCACGATCCCCTCGGCGCGCGGCCGCGGGCTGGCGAAGGTGGTGAAGTCCGTGGCACTGGCCCGGGCGCGGGACGCCGGGTTCACGGTCGCGTCGACCGGCAACGACGCGGCGAACGAGCCGATGCTCGCGGTGAACCGGTGGCTCGGCTACCGGGAGACCTCGGGCGCCTGGACCGCGGAGAAGGCGCTGTGAAGCGGCTCGCGACGTCGCTGACGTTCTTCCTGGTGCTGTCGCTGGTCATCGGCTACCTGGTGTCCGGGCCCGCATTCATGGACTGGGGTGTGGCCGGCGGGCTGTTCGCGGTCGCGATCGCCGGTGAGGGCTTCCGGTTCTGGTTGCGCCGGAACCGGGCCAAGAAGCGGGACTCGTCGAGCGTGTGAGGTTACGCTGCCGTTGTGAGCGGCAACGTTCCCGCGTCGACCCGCACGTTGCGCGTGCTGACGTTCCTGGCCACCCAGCCGGGTCCGGTACCGATGGAGCGCATCGCGTCCGCGGTCGGGCTGCCGCGCTCGTCGACGTACCACTTGCTGCGGGCAATGATCGACGAGGGGTTCGTTGTCCACCTGCCCGAGGAGAAGCGGTACGGGCTCGGCGTGGCGGCCTTCGAGATCGGGTCCGCGTACCTGCGGCATGACCCGCTGGAGCGGTTGGCGCGGCCGTTGCTCGCGCAGCTGGTGCACGAGGTCGGCCAGACGGCGCATCTCGGCGTACTGCACGGGCGGGAGCTGGTTTACCTGCTGAAGGAGCAGCCGCCGCGGCCGGTGACCTTGGTGACCGACGTCGGCGTACGGCTGCCTGCCACGCTCACCGCATCCGGCCGGGCGCTGCTGGCGGAGCTGCCGCCGGCCCAGGTACGGGCTCTCTTCCCCACCCCTGAGTCGTTCGTCCGTCGCACCGACCTCGGCCCGCAATCCCTCACCCAACTCCGCCGCCTCCTCGCTGACGAGAAACGCCAGGGCTATGCGGTCGAGGACTCCTTCATCACCCCCGGCGTCGCCTCTGTAGCCAGCGCCGCCGTAGACCACGCCGGCCATCCGGTCGCCGCCATCAGCGTCACCTTCCGCACCGACACCGTCCCCACCACAGAACGCCCCGGCCTGGCCCACAAAATCCGCCAGGCCGCCAAAGCCCTCACCCGACGGCTGCACGGGTAACCAAGCCCACGCGTGAGCACTCGCGCGCGCTGGCGGCTGTCAGGTGTCCGCGGGACCGCCGGTCGTACGAAACAGAGAACCCTCCGATCCGCCTGGATCGGAGGGTTCCATCTGGGGGCTACCAGGACGACTTGGTGATGCCGGGGAGTTCGCCTCGGTGGGCCATGGTGCGGAAGCGGATTCGGGAGATGCCTGCCTTGCCGATGTAGCCGCGGGGGCGGCCGTCTACGGCGTCGCGGTTGCGGATTCGGACGGGACTGGCGTCTCGGGGGAGCTTCTGGAGCTTGAGTTGAGCTTCGGCGCGCTCGGGTGCGGTGGAGTGCGGGCCGGCGAGGATCGCTTTCAGCGTGGACCGGCGCTCGGAGTAGTGGGCGGCGGTGCGGCGGCGGTGGTTGTTGCGGGCGATCTTCGCCGTGGTCGCCATCAGCGCTCTTCGCGGAACTCGACGTGCTCGCGCAGCGCCGGGTCGTACTTGCGGATCACCAGCCGGTCGGGATTGTTCCGGCGGTTCTTCCGCGTTACATAGGTGAAGCCGGTGCCCGCCGTGCTGCGGAGCTTGATGATCGGGCGGAGGTCGTTGCGCTTGGCCATGCTGTCCTTTCTCTTACTCAGCTGAACGCCGGCCGGGTGGCGGCTATTCCGCCTCGCAGAGTACTTTGTATTGGTTATCGTTTTCAACAAGACGGGAGAGTCGATGCTGCCGGTGACCTTGGTGACGGGCCTCGACGACGGGTTCCGCAGTGCCATGGCGTGGAACCTGCTGGCCGCCGCCGGCCCGACCGGCGTCCTCGTGGAGTACGACGTGAGCAGTCTGAGCAGCGGCGACGTCGTCCGGACGGCCCGGACCGCCGCCGGGGTGATCGACCGCGAGGTGATCACGATGAAGCACCCGTGCGTCTCCTGTGCGATGCGCGGCTCGCTGGTGCAGCTGCTGGCGAGCATCGCCGCCGTCGAGCGGTACGGCATCGCGATCGTCAACGTGCCCGCGGCCGGCGACACGCACGCGATCGCGACCGAGATCGACCGCGACACCGATCTGCGCGTCGACGCCGTCGTCACCACCGTCGACACGGCCACCGTGACAGCCGACCTCACCGGCGACCAGCTGATCCGGGAGCGCGGCGTCCCGACCGCGGCCGAGGACGGTCGCGCGATCGCCGAGGTCGTCGTACGGCAGCTGGAGTCCGCGAACGCCGCAGTCCTGAGCACTGACGACGACACGGTCCGGGACCTGCTGCAGGCCATCAACCCGCAACTGCTGGTCAGGACCACGACGACCGCCCTGATCGGCCTCCGCCTCACGGTCCCCGCCGTCGAACCGGGCTCGATCGCGGTCCCGACGGAGCGGACCTTCATCTGGCAGTCGGCCCGGCCCTTCCACCCCGAGCGGCTGTACGACGCCCTCGAAGACCTGGTCGCCGGCACGTGCCGCGGCCGCGGGACGCTCTGGATCGCGACGCAGCACCGCAACCGGCTGAGCTGGGACAGCTTCGGCACGAACATCGCGATCGGCGTCCTCGGCCCCTGGCTCGCCGACCTCCCGGCAGATCGCTGGGCGAGCGTCGGGCAGCAGCACCAGGCCCGCTCGGCCCTCGAGTGGGACCCCGAGTACGGCGACCGCGCGTCGTACCTGTCCTTCACCGGCGCCGATCTGGACGGCCGGGAATTACGGGAGCGCCTCGACGGTTGTGTCCTGCGTGCGGACGAAGCGGTCCACCCCCTGACCGATCCGTTCGCCCCCTACTTGGAAGGAAGTACCGCAGCATGAAGAAGGACATCCACCCCGACTACCGCCGGGTCGTCTTCCGGGACAAGTCCGGCAACTTCAGCTTCCTCACCGGTTCGACCCGCGAGAGCAACGAGACCGTCGTCTGGGAGGACGGGAACACCTATCCCGTCGTCGACGTCGAGATCTCGTCCGCGAGCCACCCGTTCTACACGGGCCAGCAGCGCGTGATGGACACCCAGGGCCGCGTGGAGAAGTTCAAGAAGCGCTACGGCCAGTCGTAAACCCCGGCAACATCACCAGCCCGTCACCCCCACCGAGGGTGACGGGCTGTTTGCTTGCCACTCAAGCAGTAACGGTCGCCATGTGGCAGAACGCCTGCAGCCAGCGGCCGTCCGAACGGACGTAGACCTGGCGCGGCGCCTGCGCCACAGGCCTGGGGAGGATTTGCTGCCCGATTCGGCACGCGATCCTCCCCACGCCGGACGTGTCTCGGATGCGAGACGGCGGATCGGCGGCGGTGCTGTCGGACAGCGGGTGGGCGGATCACACTGTGCGCATGGAACCGGTGGAGCTCACGGGTGCCGGGCTGTCGCCGTTGGAGGCGGTCGCGCTCGGGCAGCGGCGTACGGCGGTGCGGCTGAGCGACGACGCCCGCAAGCGGATGTACGAGTCCGCGCAGGTGGTGGCCGACGTGGCCGGGCGGCGGCCGGTGTACGGGCGGACCACCGGCGTCGGGGCGAACCGGGACGTGCTGACGTCCGACCCGGAGCACGGCGCGCGGCTGCTCGGATCGCACTCCACGACCGGTACCACGTCGTACCCGAAGGACGTCGTCCGGCTGGGGCTGCTGATCCGGGTCAACCAGCTCGCGGCGGGCGGATCCGGACTCGAACCGGCGGTCGCCGACGCGATCGTCGACCTCCTCAACGACGACAACCTGCCGGACCTGCACCGCGGCGGCGCGATCGGCACCGGCGACCTCGGCCCGCTCGCCGAACTCGGCCTCGCGCTCGGCGACGTCATCGACGGGACCAGCGCGCTCCCGCTGCTGTCGAGCAACGCGCTCACGCTGGCCGAGTGCTGCCTCGCGTACGTCGAGGCGTCCACGCTGATCAACGTCGTACCGCTGGTCGGCGCCCTGTCCCATGTCGCGCTGCGCGGCAACGCCGAGGTGTACGACATCCGGGTGCACGAGGCCCGTCCGCAGCCCGGCCAGGTCCGGGTCGCGCGCCGGATGCGCGAGCTGCTCGACGACCTGCCGATCACTCCCGCGCGAGTCCAGGACCCCTTCGGACTCAGAGCTTTCGCGCAGGTGCTCGGCCCGGCCGTCGACCATTCCGATGCCCTCGGCAACAGTGTGCGGATCGACATCAACGCGGCGGCGGAGAACCCGTTGGTGGCCGGCGACACCGTGCTGCACAACGGCAACTGGCACGCGATGCCGATCGCGCTCGCGCTGGACTCGCTCCGGCTCAGCCTGCACAGTGTCGCGACGCTGTCGACGACCCGGGTGGCGAACCTGGTCGACCCGGACTACACCGGTCTCAGCCGGTTCCTCGCCAGCGGGGCGGAGGCGAGCTCGGGCGTGATGATGATCGAGTACGTCGCGCACGACGCACTCGCCGCGGTCCGCTCGGCCGCGCAGCCCGCGACCCTCGGTACGGCGACCCTGTCCCGCGGCGCCGAGCTGCACGCCAGCTTCGCCCCGCAGGCCGCCGTACTCACCAAGCAGCTCCTCGACGCCCTCCGCGAGGTCATCGCCAGCGAACTCGTCACGGCCGTCCGCGCGATCCGCCTGGCCGGCCTGACCCCCGACGACCTGGCCCCCGCCGCCGTCGGCCCCTGGCTGGCGGACGCGTTGGCGGCCCTCCCGGGTGACCTGGCCGACCGGTCCCTCCGGGAGGACCTGGAAATCGCCCGGGGCCTGCTCACCCAATGGGGCGATCGCCAGGTCGAACACCCGGCCGAGTCCGGCTAACTGTCTGTGGGGACCCTCAGAGCCGGTTGTAAGCCTTCAGGGTGCGTAGGGCGCCGACGGTCACGATGCCGCGGTACTCGAGGGTCGCGGCCGGGCCCGGCGGTTCCCAGGTGATCGCCCAGCCACCGTCGTCCTGCTGGTCCTCGATCAGGCGGTCGAGGTGAGCCTCGAGCTGGGCGTCGGTGAAGAGCGGCCGCCAGAAGCTGTCCGGTGTCGGGGCGAACTGCAGCGGCGTCACGCCGTACGTCGGGTCTGCCGCGTCGGCACGGTAGTGCGCGAGCTTGGGGAGCCACTCGCGGACACGGTCGAAGTCGGCGTCCCCGGTGTGTTCCAGGAACTCCAGCGCCTCGTGCATGCCGTGCGCGTCCTCCGGGAACCCCTTCGCCAGCTCGGCGGCGCACCAGGCGGCGGCGCGAGCACGCCACGGGTGCTCGACGCCGAGCTTGTGCAGCCGGCCGACCAGGCCCGCGGTCGGGTTGATACCGGGCTGGTAGGTCCACTCGGTGATGTGCTCGGCGCGCGGGTAGCCCTCGACCGCCGGACCGCACAGCGGCACCGCACCGTCAGGGGTCGCGACCGAATCGAGCCAGTCCACCGCCCGCCGGATCATGTCCTCGTCACGCGCACCGGCAGCGAGCATCGTGTCGAACGCGACCTCCACGTCCAGCGGCAAGCTGTCCGGGCACCGCTTGTCCGGCTCCAGGCCCTGCCCGAAGCCGCCGTCGGCGTTCTGGAACCCGCGGAGCGCGTCGACCACGCCCTGCGGGTCAGCTCCTTCGAACACCGAGGCGAAGAGCCGCCGCTCGAGCACCCGAGCGTCGCGCCGTACGAAGTCCCGTCCTGCCGTGAAGATGTCCATGCCCCCACCTTTCCCCATCCGCACCGGCAGGTCTTGAACGAATCGGACGTCAGGGTTCGAAGCGGTAGCCCATGCCGGGCTCGGTGAGCAGGTGTTTGGGGCGGGCCGGGTCGGGTTCGAGTTTGCGGCGGAGCTGGCCCATGTAGAAGCGGAGGTTGCCGCCGGCGGTCTCGTAGCCGGGGCCCCAGACCTCGGTGAGGAGCTGGCGCTGGGACATCAGCTTGCCGGGGTTGCGAACCAGGACTTCCAGCAGGTGCCACTCGGTCGGGGTGAGGCGGATGTCCTCGCCGTTCTCGAGCGTGACGCGCTTCGCGGCCAGATCGACGACGGCGCCGCCGACCGTGACGACCGGCTGGTCCTGGGCGACGTTGCTGCGGCGGAGTACGGCGCGCATCCGGGCCAGCAGCTCGTCGATCCCGAACGGCTTCGTCACGTAGTCGTCCGCGCCGGCGTCCAGCGCCTCGACCTTGTCGGTCTGGTCGGTCCGCCCGGACAGCACCAGGATCGGCGCGTCGGTCCACCCACGGAGGCCGCGGATCACGTCGACACCGTCGAAGTCCGGCAGCCCGAGATCGAGGATCACCAGCTCCGGCGGATGCTGCGCGGCGACCTTCAGGGCCGACGTGCCGGTGCCGGCCAGGTGCACTTCGTACCCGCGTGCCTTCAGGTTGATCTGCAACGCCCGCACGATCTGCGGCTCGTCGTCAACCACCAATACCCGAGTCACCTTGCTCCGATCGTTCACGGCTGCCGGGGACCGGCACGTCAGCGGGGGCAGTCGGGATGGCGACCACCATGGTCAGTCCACCACCTGGGGTGTCCTCGGGCTGCAAGGTGCCGTGCATCGCCTCGGCGAGTCCTCGCGCGAGCGCCAGACCGAGTCCGACGCCGACCGTGTTGTCGGTGTCGCCGAGTCGCTGGAACGGCGCGAACACCCGGTCCCGGTCCGCCCGCGGGATGCCCGGTCCGCGGTCGACCACCCGGACCTCGACGGTGTCGCCGAGCGCGCTCCCGGTGATCAGCGGCGCCCGGCCGGGCGGCGAGTAGCGGATCGCGTTCGCCAGCAGGTTCGCCACTACGCGCTCGAGCAGCGCCGGGTCCGCCTCGACCAGCGGCAGCGTGTCGGGGACGTCGACGGTCACCTGGTCCGCGTCGTCGCCCAGCTCGGACAGTACGCCGGGGAGGATCTCGTCGAGCGCCATCGGCCGGGTGAAGACCGGGAGTACGCCGGCCTGCAGCCGGCTCAGGTCGAGCAGGTTGTCGACGAGCCGCGACAACCGGTCGAGCGACTCGTCCGCGGTCTCCAGCAGCTCCGCGCGCTCGGACTCGCTCCACTCGACGTCGTCGCTGCGCAGCGAAGTCACCGACGCCTTCGCCGACGCCAACGGGGATCGCAGGTCGTGGCCGACGGCCCGCAGGAGCGCCGTACGCAGCTTGTCGGCCTCGGCCAGCGGCTTCGCCTCGGCGGCCGCCTCACTCAACCGGGCCCGATCGACGAGGGCCGCCGCGTGCGCCGCGAACGCCCCGACCAGCCGCCGCTCGTCCGCCTCCAGTTGGTGGCCCTGCAGCACCAGCACCAGGTCGTCGCGGGCCGGGATCTCCGCATCGGCCTCCTCCGGCCGGGTGCACGTGAGGGTCCCGGCCGAGGCCAAAGGTCGCCAGACCTCGGTCAGCTCGTCGTCGTCCACGCGCTCCATGAGGCACGCCCCGGTCATCCCGAACGCCTCCCGGACCCGCTCCAACAGGGCGGGCAGCGCGGTCTCGCCCCGCAGTACCGAGCCGGCCAGGGTCGCCAGCGTCTCCGACTCCGCGGCCGCCCGGGCCGCCTGCCTGGTACGGCGGGCGGCGCGGTCGACGACCGAGCTGACCATCGCGGCGACCATCACGAAGATCGCCAGCGCGAGGGCGTTGTTCACCTCGGCGATCGTGAACGTCCGGGTCGGCGGCGTGAAGAAGTAGTTGAGGACCAGCGAACCGCCGATCGCGGTGACCATCGCCGGCCACATGCCACCGACCAGCGCGACCACGACCACCGCGAACAGGAACGCCAGCACGTTGCTCGTCAGGTTCAGCGTGTCGCCGCCGAGGCCGAGCAACAGCGCCAGCAGCGGCGGCAGGACGACGGACAGGACGAAACCCTGGATCTTGCGGCGCCGGGAGAGCGCGCCGCGCTGCCGCGGCAGCCGGCCGCGGCCCATCTGCGAATGGGTGACGATGTGGACGTCGATGTCGCCGGAATCGCGGATCGTGGTGGCGCCGATCCCCGGGCCGGTGAACAGCGAACCGAGCCGGGACCGGCGACTGCCGCCGAGCACCAGCTGGGTGGCGTTCTCCGCCCGCGCGAAGGTGAGCAGCGCCGCCGGGATGTCGTCGCCGACCACCTGGTGGTAGGTCCCGCCGATCTTCTCGACGAGATTGCGCTGCTCGGCGAGCTTGGTCGGGTTCGCGCCGGTCAGGCCGTCGGAGCGCGCGACGTGCACCGCGAGCACGTCGCCGCCGGCGGACCGGGCGGCGATCCGGGCGGCACGCCGGATCAGCGTCTCGCCCTCGGGTCCACCCGTCAGCGCGACCACGACCCGCTCCCGGGTGTCCCAGGTCGAGTCGATGTCGTGCTGGGCACGGTACTGCTGCAGGCCGGCGTCCACCCGGTCGGCGAGCCACAGCAGCGCCAGCTCCCGCAGAGCGGACAGGTTGCCGACCCGGAAGTAGTTGCCCAGGGCAGCGTCCACCTTGTCGGCGGCATAGATGTTGCCGTGCGCCATCCGCCGGCGCAGCGCCTCCGGGGTCATGTCGACGAGCTCGATCTGGTCCGCGGCCCGCACCACGCGGTCCGGAACGGTCTCCTGCTGCGGTACGCCGGTGATCTTCTCGACCACGTCGTTGATCGACTCGAGGTGCTGGATGTTCAGCGTCGAGATCACGTCGATCCCGGCGTTCAGCAGCTCCTCGATGTCCTGCCAGCGCTTCTCGTTGCGGCTGCCCGGCACGTTGGTGTGCGCCATCTCGTCGATCAGCGCGACCTCCGGCCGCCGGGCCAGCACCGCGTCGAGGTCCATCTCGGTGAAGCTGGCGCCGCGGTGGTCCAGGATCCGCCGCGGCACCGTCTCCATGCTGCCGAGCATCTCTTCGGTGTACCTGCGGCCGTGGGTCTCGACCAGGCCGACCACGACGTCGGTGCCCCGGGCATGCCGGCGACGACCCTCGCCCAGCATCTTGTAGGTCTTCCCAACGCCGGGCGCGGCCCCCAGATAGATCCGCAGATGCCCGCGGCCGCTCATTCTCGTCCACGTCCTCGCTTCGCTCCGGGCGCGGACGAGGCACGAGCTGCGCTGTGTTGAATTGTGAACTCGCTGCGCTCGTTCATACGTCCATGCTCTCAGAGTGCCGCGAGCGCGCTGTTGAGCTTGACCACGTTGACGCGCGGCTCACCCAGGAAACCGAGGGTGCGACCCTCCGTGCTCTCCTTGACGAGCTGCCGGACCTTCTCCACCGGCAGACCCCGCTCCCGCGCGACGCGGCTGACCTGCAGGGCGGCGTACGCCGGGCTGATGTGCGGGTCGAGCCCGCTGCCGCTGGCCGTGACCGCATCCGGCGGGACCTGGGACGGGGCGACGCCCTCCAGTGCCGCGACCGCCTGACGCCGCTCGTCGACCGCGGCGACCAGGTCCGCGTTGTTCGGACCGAGGTTCGACCCGCCGCTGGCGGCCGCGTCGTAGTCGCTCGCGGACGGGCGGGTCTGGAACCACTTCGGGTCGGCGACCATGATCGGCTGCCCGTCGGCGTCCTTCTTGCCACTGTCCATCGTGTACGCCTGGCCGATCAGGTCCGAGCCGACGGCCTTGCCGTCGACCTTGACGATCGACCCGTTCGCGTTCCCGTGGAACAGCACCTGCGAGACGCCGGTCATTACCAGCGGGTAAGCGATGCCGAGCACCACGGTGAAGAACAGGAGCACTCGGACCGCTACCCCGAACTGGCGGAGACTGCTTGCCATTGCCAACTACCTTTCAGCGAAGACCGGGGATCAGCGAGATCACCAGGTCGAGGAGCTTGATGCCGATGAACGGGCTGACCAGGCCACCGACGCCGTAGATCAGCAGGTTGCGGCGCAGCATGGCCGACGCGGACGACGGCTTGTACTGCACACCGCGCAGCGCCAGCGGCACCAGGCCGACGATGATCAGGGCGTTGAACACGATCGCGGACACGATCGCCGACTGCGGCGAGTGCAGCCCCATGATGTTCAGCTTGTCCAGCCCGGGATACGCCGCCGCGAACAGCGCCGGCAGGATCGCGAAGTACTTCGCCACGTCGTTCGCGATCGAGAACGTGGTCAGCGAACCGCGGGTGATCAGCAACTGCTTGCCGATCTCGACGATCTCGATCAGCTTGGTCGGGTTCGAGTCGAGGTCGACCATGTTGCCGGCCTCCTTGGCGGCCGACGTCCCGGAGTTCATCGCCACGCCGACATCGGCCTGCGCCAGCGCCGGAGCGTCGTTCGTGCCGTCGCCGGTCATCGCGACCAGGCGACCACCTTCCTGCTCCTTCTTGATCAGCGCCATCTTGTCCTCGGGCGTCGCCTCGGCCAGGAAGTCGTCGACCCCGGCCTCGTCGGCGATCGCCTTCGCGGTCAGCGCGTTGTCGCCGGTGATCATCACGGTCCGGATGCCCATCCGGCGCATCTCGTCGAACCGCTCCCGCATCCCTTCCTTGACGACGTCCTTCAGATGGATGACGCCCAGCGCGCGCGCCGCTCCGTCGATGCTCTCGGCAACGACCAGCGGTGTGCCGCCGGAGGCCGAGATGCCGTCGACGATCTCGCCGAGCCGCGGATCCGTCGTACCGCCGTGCTGGCCGATCCAGTTGTTCACCGCGCCCGCGGCGCCCTTGCGGACCTGCCGGCCGTCGACGTCCACGCCGCTCATCCGCGTCTGCGCGGTGAACTCCACGAAGGTTGCGTGCGGCAACTCTCCGGTGTGGCGCTCACGCAGCCCGTAGCCCGTTTTCGCGAGTACGACGATCGACCGGCCTTCCGGCGTCTCGTCGGCGAGGCTGGACAGCTGCGCCGCGTCGGCCAGCTCGGTGTCGGACACGCCGTCCACCGGGATGAACTCGGCCGCCTGCCGGTTGCCCAGCGTGATGGTGCCGGTCTTGTCCAGCAGCAGGGTGTTCACGTCCCCCGCGGCCTCGACCGCACGGCCGGACATCGCCAGCACGTTGCGCTGCACCAACCGGTCCATACCCGCGATCCCGATCGCGGACAGCAGCGCGCCGATCGTGGTCGGGATCAGGCAGACCAGCAAGGCCACCAGGATCACCAGGCTCAGGTTCGTGTGCGCGTAGTTCGCGAAGGTCGGCAGCGTCACGGTCGCGATCAGGAAGACGATCGTCAGGCTGGCCAGCAGGATGTTGAGCGCGATCTCGTTCGGCGTCTTCTGCCGCGACGCGCCCTCGACGAGCGCGATCATCCGGTCGATGAAGCTCTCACCGGGCCGGGTGGTGATCTTCACGACGATCCGGTCCGAGAGCACCTTCGTACCGCCGGTGACCGCGCTCCGGTCGCCGCCGGACTCACGGATGACGGGCGCCGACTCGCCGGTGATCGCCGATTCGTCGACCGACGCGACACCCTCGACGACGTCACCGTCGCCGGGGATGATCTGGCCGGCCTCGACCACGACCAGGTCCCCCAGTCCCAGCTGGGTGGCCGGTACCTGTTCCTCGCCGCCGTCCGCGGTCAGGCGGCGCGCGGTGGTCTCGGTCTTGGCCCGGCGCAGCGTCTCGGCCTGGGCCTTGCCCCGGCCCTCCGCGACCGCCTCCGCGAGGTTCGCGAAGATCACGGTCAGCCAGAGCCAGACCACGATCCACCAGACGAACACACTGGAGTCGGTGACGACGAAGATCGTCGACGCGACCGCGCCGACCTCGACCACGAACATCACCGGGTTCCGCACCATCACCCGCGGGTCGAGCTTGCGCAGCGCGTCCGGCAGCGAGGTGAGCAGCATCTTCGGGTCGAACAGGCCTGAAGCTGCCTTTTTCGGGGTCGCCGCCGGTTTCGAGACGGGCGGCGTCGTCAGCGTGGTCACAGTCCCTCCGCGAGGGGTCCAAGAGTCAATGCGGGGAAGTAGGTCAGGCCGGTCACGATCACGACGACGCCGACGAGCATCGTCACGAACAGGGCTTTGTGGGTGGGCAGCGTGCCCTGGGTCACCGGCACCGGCTGTTGCTGGGCGAGCGACCCGGCCAGGGCCAGCGCCAGCACGATCGGTACGAACCGGCCGAGGAGCATCACTAGGCCGAGCGCGGTGTTGTAGAACGGGATGTTCCCGCTCAGGCCGGCGAACGCGCTGCCGTTGTTGTTGCCGGCCGACGTGAACGCGTACAGCACCTCGGAGAACCCGTGCGGGCTGTCGGTGTTGAGGATCGAGGCCCGCGCCACCGCGAGCCCCATCGCGAGCGAGGCGCCGACGAGGACGACGGTCGGCGTCGCCAGGATGTACATCGAGACCAGCTTCATCTCGCGGGCGGTGATCTTCTTCTTCAGGTACTCCGGGGTGCGCCCGACCATCAGGCCGGCGACGAACACGGTGAGGATCGCCAGGATCAGCATCCCGTACAACCCGGTGCCGGTGCCGCCCGGCGACACCTCGCCGAGCATCATGTGGAACAGCGCCGTGCCGCCGCCGAGGGGCGTGAACGAGTCGTGCATCGAGTTCACCGCGCCGGTCGACGTACCGGTCGTCGAGGTCGCGAACAGCGCCGAAGCCCACTCGCCGAACCGGGTCTCCTTACCCTCCATCGCCGCGCCCGCGGCCTGGGTCGCCGTACCGGCTCCCTGGGTCTCGAAGAACGTGGCGGAGAAGGTGAAGGCGGCCCAGAGCGTACCCATCACGCCGAGGATCGCGTACCCCTGCCGCTTGTCCTTGACCATCAGGCCGAAGGTCCGGGTGATGCACACCGGGATGACCAGCAGCAGGAAGATCTCGAACAGGTTCGACAGCGGGTTCGGGTTCTCGAACGGGTGCGCGGAGTTGGCGTTGTAGAAGCCGCCGCCGTTGGTGCCGAGCTCCTTGATGACCTCCTGGCTCGCGACCGGTCCACCCGGGAGGTGCTGGGTCTGGCCGACCACCGAGGTGACTTCATGCCCGCCGGAGAAGTTCTGGACAACGCCCGTCGCGACCAGCACGACGGTGCCGACCACCGCGATCGGCAGCAGGATCCGCAGCGTGGTCCGGGTCAGGTCGACCCAGAAGTTGCCGAGCCGGTCGGTCTTCGCGCGGGCGAACCCGCGGATCAGCGCGACCGCGACGACCATGCCGACGGCTGCCGACAGGAAGTTCTGGACGGCGAGACCGGCGAACTGGACCAGGTGGCCCATGACCGCCTCGGGCACGTAGTTCTGCCAGTTGGTGTTCGAGACGAAGGACGCGGCGGTGTTGAACGCCAGGCCGGACTCGACGTTCGGCAGCCCGAGCGACAGCGGCAGCCAGTGCTGCAGACGCTGGAGCAGGTACAGCAGGACGACGCTGACCGCGGAGAACGCGAGCAGCGACCGGGCGTAGACCGCCCACGTCTGGTCAGCCTTCGAGTCGACGCCGAACAGCTTGTACGTCGCCCGCTCTAGCCGCAGGTCCTTGTCGGACGTGTAGACGCGAGCCATGTACCCGCCCAGCGGCCGGTAGACGGCCGCCAGGCACAGGATCAGGAGGCCGACCTGCAACAGGCCGGCCGCGGTGTCGGACATCAGAACCTCTCGGGAAAGATCAGGGCGGCGATCAGATAGAGGACCAGAGCAGCGGCCACGACCAGGCCGGCAATGTTCTCGGCGCTCACAATTTCTCCACTCCGCGCAGCGCGGACCAGGCGGCCGCGAACACGACGACGATGAGTGCGAGGTAGACGACGTCACCCATGACGGCGACACCTCACGACGAATGTGCTCATGGGTTCAACTGGACACCGCTAGCTGCCCGGTCAGGAGGGTTCTCGCAGGGCTCTCACACCCGCTGACACAGCTCTCACAGGCTTCTCACATACTTACGCCTGGCATTCCCACCGACAGACAAGGGAAGAACACACACGTGACTGAACTGGACACGCCCGCCACCGCCGAGCAGTTCTTCTCCGCGGAGACCCGGACCGCGCTCGCCGAGGCGAGCCGCAAGCTCGCCGAGCGGCTCCAGGCACACACCGACGCCCTGCTCGCGATGACGGGCGACGAGGACCACACCACGCTGTTCGAGCACAACGCCGCGCTCGAGGGCGTGGTCGAGGACTGGAACGACGCGGTCTTCGAGCACACCGGTACGGCGCCGCTGCTGCTGGACGACGCGGTCGACGACGAGGACGAGGAGGTCGAGCAGGACCAGGTGATCAGCGTCGTCTCGCGGTTCGACCTGCGCGTGGTCGACCTGGACGCGCTGCTGGAGGCCGGTCGCGCCGCGCAGGAGCGGCACCCGGCCGAGCTGGACGAGTCCGGCGACCGGGAGCCGGTCGACTCCGCCGAACAGGCGATCTACGAGATCAGCCGTGAGGTCGGCGAGGCCTGGTTCGAGCTGCCCGGGATCGAGATGGTCGCCGGCGCCCGGGCGTACGTCGTACCCGAGCAGCCGTTCGAGCCGCTCGACGCGGACGCCGAGGACGTCGTCACCGAGCTGATCGCCCCGAACGGCGTGGCCACCCACGCCGAGACCTGGGCCTAGACCAGTAACTCCCCGTCGAGCACCGTGATCGCCCGGCCCTTCAGGTAGACGCGGTCGCCCGACGGCACCACCTGGACGACACCGCCTCGGGCGGACGCCTGGTAGCCCACCAGTTCGTCCCGCCCGAGGCGCTCGGCCCAGTACGGCGCCAGGCTCGTGTGTGCACTCCCCGTCACCGGATCCTCCGGGATCCCACTCGCGGGCGCGAAGAAGCGCGACACGAAGTCGTACTTCGTCCCCTGCGCGGTCACGATCAGTCCGCGCAGGTTCCCGCGCTGGGTGATCCTGGCGATCGCGTCGTAGTCGGGCACGACCGCGAGCACCGTCGCCTCGTCCTGCACGACGACCAGCAGGTCACGGAGCTCGCCGGTGACGTAGACCTGCTGCGGCTCGACCGCGAGCGCGGCGGCCAGCCCCTCCGGCACCGGCTCCTCGATCGGCCGGTTCACCGGGAAGTCCAGCGTGATCCCGTCGTCGGCGACGTCCGCCACCAGCACCCCGCTCAGCGTCGCGAAGGAGGTCTTCCCGGACACCTTCCCGTCCGCGGCCAGCACGTGGGCGGTCGCCAACGTCGCGTGCCCGCACAGCACCACTTCCTTGGTCGGCGTGAACCAGCGCAGGTCCCACTCCGCCTCGGCGCCCGCCGACGGCCGGACGAACGCGGTCTCCGCGTGCTTCATCTCGGCGGCCACGGACCGCATCCAGCCCTCGTCGGGCCAGTCCCCGGCCTCGAGCACACAGACCCCAGCCGGGTTCCCGGTGAAGGGCCGGTCGGCGAACGCATCAACCACGCGGATCCTCATACCCCCGACGCTAACGATTCCGGCGGTATCCGTTCCATAACCACTTTTTGGTCGAGTGGCCTTGAACCGCATCGCCGATCCAGGCGTATCGAAGGGTGTCCCGCACATACCTATCGAGGGGGAAGTGTCATGTCACTGCGCTCGAAAGGCCGGCCACTCGCGGTCGCGACGGCGCTGGTCAGCGGTCTTGCGCTGATCGCCCCGGCCACGGCCGACGCACACCGGTCCCATTCACCACTCGTCGTACAGCAGGTGAACCTGGTCTCCGACCAGGCCGGCAAAGCCGCACTCCAGGACGCCGACCTCGTCAACCCGTGGGGTCTGTCGCTCGGCGCGACCACCCCGCTGTGGTCGTCGAACAACGGTACGTCGTCATCCACGCTCTACTCTTCCGCACCGGGTTCCAACACCGCGACCAAGGTGCCCACCGTCCGGGTGACCCTGCCGGCGCCCACCGGGCAGGTGTCCAACCCGGGCACCGGCTTCGTGCTCAGCAACGGCACCACCAGCGCGCCGGCCCGGTTCATCTTCGCCACCGAAACGGGTCAGATCGCCGCCTGGAGCCCCCAGGTCGACGCGTTGATCGGCCCGGCCGAGATCAAAGCCACGACGCCCGGGGCGGTCTACAAGGGGCTGGCGCTCGCGACAACCAGATCAGGGGACCGGTTGTACGCCGCCAACTTCGCGCAGAAGCGGATCGACGTGTTCGACAGCTCGTTCCACCCGGTGAGGCTGCCGCGCTGGGCGTTCCGCGACGTCCGGCTGCCCCGGGGGTACGCACCCTTCAACGTGCAAACGCTGAACGGGCGGATCTTCGTCACCTACGCGCTGCTCGACCCCAAGACGAACGACGAGATCGCCGGGCCGGGCCGCGGGTTCGTCGACGTCTACACGGTCGGTGGCAGGCTGATCACCCGCGTCGCGTCCCGCGGCACACTGAACGCCCCGTGGGGTCTCGCGCTGGCCCCCGCCGCCTGGGGTCTGCCGGCCGGCACGCTGTTCGTCGGCAACTTCGGCGACGGGCACATCAGCGTGTTCCGCCCGTCGTACGGCCGTTATCACTTCGCTGGCCAACTGCGCGGCAGCAACGGCAAGACGCTGGCGATCGACGGCCTCTGGGCTCTCCTTCAGGGCACCGCCACGACCGGGGGCACCGACGTCCTGTGGTTCTCCGCGGGCCCCGACGACGAGTCCCACGGCCTCCTCGGTCAACTCAGGCGTTGAGAGATTTCTCGAACCAGTGGTGGGCGTAAGGCTCGGCGTTGAAGGCCGGAACCTCCTGGTAACCAGCTGACTGGTAGAGCGCGATGGCTTCGGTCAGGTTGTGGTTGGTCTCCAGACGTACGGCGGGTGCGTGGTGCGCAGCCGCCGTACGTTCGAGCTCGGCCAGCAGGCGGCGGCCGAGCCCGAGGCCTCGTGCGTCCGGCGAGACCCACATGCGCTTGATCTCGGCCGGTTCGTCGCCGTGCAGCTTGAGTGCACCGCAGCCGACCGGCTCTCCGTGAAGTGTTGCCAGCAGCAACAAACCCGCGGGCGGTGTGAGCTCGGCGTTGTCCGCCGAGATGCTGCGCGCCGGGTCGAAGCCGACGTCGAAGCGTCGCCCGAGCTCGGCGAAGTACTCCGCCAAGCAGTACTGCGCCGCCGGCAGCCGCGGGTCCGCCAACTCCACCCGCACCATCGACGCCGTGAGCAGCCGCGTGACGTCGTCCATCGCCGCGATCAACCGCTCCCGCTGCCCCTCGCTCAGGGGCTCCAGAATCGCGGCGGCGAGCTCGTCGGAGCGTGCGTCCAGCACCCGCCGCTCGGCGAGGCCGTCGGAGGTCAACCGCGCCATCCGGACCCGCCCATCCGCCGCGCCGGGCTCGACCCGGACCAGTCCGGCGCGTTCGAGCGACCGCAGCAACCGGCTCACGTACCCGGAGTCGAGATCGAGCCGGGCGCGCAACGAACGCACGTCACACCCGTCCGGCCCGATCTCCCACAGCAACCGGTCCTCCCCGAGCGGTCGGCCGCGCGCGAGGTAGTCCTCCCGCAAGGCCCCGACCCGCTGCGTCACCAACCGGTTGAACCGCCGTACCTCCGTCACACCCATTCTCTGACTTTAGTCAGGTATTTCTTCGGGCGACAGCTTGGGTCGCCCGGACGCGGCCGTCGGTCAGTGCGGCGGTCAGGTTCTCGAGACGCTTTCGGAAGTCGGGAACGAACGCCTGCAGACCGAGCGGGGTGGGCGGGAGCGACTGGATCGTTTGCATCAGGGGTGCGATCGTCTCGGTCAGGTCCGCCCAGTGCTCGACGGTGAGTCCCGCGGTTTCGATGACCTTGCGCAGCTCGTCCGGTGCGGCGATGTGGGAGTGCTCGACTCCGTCGGCCCACGGCATCGGGTAGTCGATCTCGCGCCCATCGCCGGCCGTGATGTCCCACAGCGCCAGTCGACCGCCGACCCGCAGGACGCGCCGCGCTTCGTGGTAGAGACGGCGCTTGTCGGCCACGTTCATCTGGACGTGCTGGCTGAACACGACGTCGAACTTCGAGTCGTCATACGGCAGCGCGGTCACATCTGCCTGTCGTACGTCGATCTTGTCGTCGAGGCCGACCAGGCGGTTGAGCCATGCGGCGATCTCGCAGTACTCGTCCGACAGGTCGACGGCCGTCACGGTACAGCCGAAGCTCGACGCGACGTACCGCGCCGTGCCGCCGATGCCGGCACCCGCATCCAGCACCGCGCTGGTCTCGGCGATACCGATCAGCTCGGCCAACTGGACGGTCGCGAGCCGTCCGCCGGTGTGGTAGTCCTCCAGCAGCGCGAGATCCTCGGCGCGCAAGCCGTCCAGATCTTTGCCTGCAGCAACCAGCGCCTGCTCGATGCCTCGCCGGGCCGCGCCCGTCCGGTACGGAATCATGGTCTCTCCCTTTGTGGACACTGTCCACATTAGCTCGGCTTAGTGGACAGTGTCCACCTTGTTATCCTGAGCCGGTGAACGACCCCGAAGCAGCGCTCCCGCGCCGACGGCGCCCGCGCGGCGACGTCCGCGCCGGCCTGGTCGCCGCCGGTCTCGAGCTCGCGCGGACCGGGGGTCCGGACGCCGTGGTACTGCGGGAGGCGACGCGGATCGTCGGCGTCGTACCGAACGCGGCGTACCGGCATTTCGCCGATCGGGACGAGTTGCTCGCCGAGGTGTGCGCCGCGGCGATGAACGCGCTGGCCGAGCGGATGACCGCGGGAATCGGCCGGGTCCGCGGCGGGGCCGGCGCAGCGCAACGCCGGCTGGCCGCGATCGGGACGGCGTACCTCGAGTTCGCTCGCGCGGAGCCCGGCCTGTTCGCGACTGCGTTCGCGGTCCCACAGCAGCATGGCTACGACGAGCGGAACGGGACTCCTCTGGGCCTGCTCCGCGACGCGCTCGACGAGCTGGTAGCGGCGGGCGTCCTCGATCCGCAGCGACGCGAGGGCATCGAGTACCCGATCTGGTCGATCGTTCACGGCACGGCTGTCCTCACCGGCCAGGGACCGCTCCGCGATGCGCCCGCGGCCGAGCTCCGCCGGATCGAGGCTCGGACGCTGGCGTTCATCAACAACAGCCTCACGTGAACGAGGCCGGACCCAATTGGGCCCGGCCTCGGTGTTCTGTTCTTGTCAGTCGATGGGGCGGAGTTCGTCGGCGTACGAGACGGAGACCCGGCGCAGTACGCCGTCCTTCACCGAGTACTGCCCCATCCGCCACAGCGGCGGGCTGTAGGCGTGCACCGTGACGCTGCCCTTGTCGAGGCCGGTCAGGCGGTGGATGTGGTCGGGGCCGAAGCCGTACACGTCACCCGCCTCGACCTCGGTCTCGATCGAGTCGGTGCCGATCGCGAGGTTGTGCTCGACGAGCTTGCCGCGGGCGACCGCGACCGCACCGGAGGAGACGTCGTGGTCGTGCCAGCCGGTGTCGTTCACGGGGGTCCAGCAGATCAGCCACACGTCGACGTTCGCGTCCCGGTGCAGCGAGGCGAAGACCCGCTCCTCGTCGCTGTACGCGACCTGGTCCTCCCACAGGTGCGGCTGCGCGGCGATCGACGCGGCCAGCTCGGCCAACTCCGCGGGCGTCAGGTCGCGGCCCGGAAGGTCGTCCAGCGACAAACAGTTGTTGAGCTCCACGAGCCGGCTGGCCTGGCGCGCCGGGACGTCGGGTACGTCGATTGGCTGGGCAGTCACTGCACTCCCCTCTCAGGAGATGTCCGGCTGCCGAAGAGCAGCCGGTGCGGATTGTCGTGGCGGATCACCGCGGTCGCGGCGTCGCCCTGGCGGAGGTCGGCGGCGTCGGCGTACGGCCGGTCGGTGCCGTGCACCACCTGGTCGATGCCGAGCACCCGCGCGACCGCGTCGATCCCCTGCGGGCCGTAGCTCGAGGTGTCGACGTACAGATTCGGGTCGATGGTGCCGAGCCGGCCGCCGCGCGCGGTCAGCCGCTCATGGTGCACCGGCGCGAGACCGGCCGCCGCGACGAAGCACAGCCGCAGCTCGGGGAACTCGCGCCGCCCACCGAAGGCATGCCACGCCCACCACGCGGCCTGCAGTTGAGCGGTGTAGTCGACGACCGGCGCCCACCAACCTGGCGCATCGGTCGATCGCGCCTTACCGGGGTGCACGAGGATCGGTTTGTTCTTGCGCTCGGCGGCGCGCAGCAATTCTCCTTGCACCTCCCAGCCACTCGGCGTGGTGAGCACGTGCGCAGGCAGTTGAAGACCCAGGAACCCCTTGTCCAGCAGGGTTTCCAGCCCTTTCACATCAGCGTCTCGCAGATCGGCGGACGCCCATGAGCGGAACGGCTCGGGGAACTCCGCGGCGCCGTCATGCCAGGCTTGGAGCAGTTCCGCATCGCCCAGCTCCTCGACACCGAGCGGGCTCGACAGCGACACGGCGGCCAGCGCCGTATTGGCGTCCTGCTCGATCGCGACCCGCTTGCCGAGCTCATGCGCGGCCGGATCCACCTCGTACGGCGCTTCGGTCGCACAGTGCAGCGTCCACCCGTCGAGGTACGGCGGCTCACGACGAGCCCGCAGCCGATCCACGAACGCCTCCGGCCAGAGGTGCTGATGAACGTCGATCATCGGGCCCTCCTTCACGCCGGTTTGATCAGATTGAAGCGCTTCAGTACGCCTAGAGTGAAGCGCTTCAAAGCACCGCCTGTCAAGTCCCACCCCCACCCGCCGGACACCAACCACCCCATCCCCGTCACCACTCCACCAACCACTCGGCCCACCGTCCGCCCGGCTGGCCGCCCACCCACCCCGCCTGCCTCCCCAAGCAGCACCCGCTCGCCTGCCCGGCACACGGCACCACCGCTCGCTCGCCTGCCCGGCACCACCGCTCGCTCGCCCACCCCACCATCCGCGCATCCGCCCGCCCGCATCCGGCACCGCCGCTCGCCCGCACGCTCGCCCCGAGTTGCGCGCCACCGCTCGCCCGTCGCCCGCTCCGCACCCGGTACCGCAGCCCGCTCGCCCCACCATCCGCAGGCTCGCCCGCCGACCCCGTATCCGGGACCGCCGCACACCCGCATGCTCGCCCCACGTTGCGCGCGACCGCTCGCCGACCCGCCCGCCGCACAATCCGCACGCCGCCCGCCCCGTACCCGGTACCACCGCGCGCCCACCGCTCGCCCCGCGTTGCGTGCCACCGCTCGCTCGCCGCCCCCGCATCCCCGGCGCCGCCCGACCGTTCGAGTGGTCAACCCTCGAGGTTGCCCGTTCCCCCACCGGCATCACACCTGCCAACCGGCGAACTGAGGGGTGAACGTCGGGGCCGGTCGGCGGCGTCGTCTGGATTTGTCCGTGGCGGCGGCTAGGGTCGTGGACATGTCCGGAACCGGCCGGAGGCCAACCCTCAAGGACATCGCCGCCGAGACCGGGCTCTCGATGGCCGCAGTGTCGTACGCACTGCGCGGTCTGCACGGCACACCAGAGACCCGCCAGCGAGTCCAGGACGCCGCCGAGCGCCTCGGCTACCAGGCCGACCCCGTCGCCCGCGCGCTCGCCTCGGGCCGCAGCGGCTCGATCGGCGTACTGTGCGCTTCGCTCGAAGACCTCTGGCAACAACGCGTCGCCGCCGCCCTCGGCCGCGAACTCCTGGCGCCGGACCGGAACGCCTGGATCATCGACTCCGCCGGCGACGCCGGCCGCCAGCTCGAGCTCGCCCAGCACCTCGTCGACCATCGCGCCGACGCGATCGTGGTGATCCCGATCGACCCGGCCGCGAAGGCGTGGGCCGACATCGCCCGCGAGGTCCCGGTGATCGCGATCGGCGACGAACTGCCGGGCGCGAAAGCAAAGTCCGAGGTGATCCTCGACAACGAGACCGGCGTGACCACTGCCCTGCGACGCCTCGCGGACGCCGGCCACCGCGACATCGCCGTACTGAGCCCGACGCGCCGCCTCGAGGTCGAGCGCCCCGCCGAGGTGATCGCACAACGCGTGGCAAGAGACCTCGGCCTGAAGCTCCGCCTCCTGCAATGCCCGCACGACCTGACCGGCGCGACCGACGTCGCCCGTGCCTTGCTCGCCGACGACAGCCGCCCGACCGGCATCCTCGCCCTCGCCGATTCGATGGCCTTCGGCGTGTACGCCGCCAGCCGCGAACTCGGCCTGCGCATCCCGAAGGACCTGTCCCTGCTCGGCTACGACGACCAGCCGATGTCCCAACTCCTCACGCCACCCCTGTCGACCTTCCACTGGCCCCTCGACGACCTGGTCACCCACGTCGTCTCCCGCGTGACCTCCGCGGTCGACACCAACCGCCGAGTCCGCCGCACCACCCTCACCCCAACCCTGATCGAACGCGGCTCGGTAGCCGCCCCACCCACCTGAGCAGGACGACCACCGATACACAACAGGTTCCACGCGATCGAAACTAGACTAAATCACTGGACTTACTTCCCGATGTCCAAAATCCGGGCAAAGTGCGCGAACTGTCCTCACCCTCGCCCGCGCCACTGGCATCCTGGCGCGGCAGCTGCTCACCCAAGGTGGGCCGCTACTCGGCACGTGAGCGCGCGTCTACGAGCCGCCGCCTCGACTGTGGAACGAGGTACGAACGTCGCGCCGCGGGACAACGGCGCGGCCGCCGCGTCATGCGTGGTCGCCGCGTGAGCGCACCTGCACGAGGCACCGGCTCGACCGTCGCCCGAGGCCGGAAAGTCATCCCGCCGTGCTTGGCACGACAGCCACGGCCGCTGCGCCGGACCTGGTCGGCGCGCGCGCGTGCGTGTACGAGCCGCTGGCTCGGGTGTGGGCGAGGTAGGAACGTCGTGCTGTGGGACGACGGGCGCGGCCGCTGTACGTCGTCGACGCGTGAGCGCAGGCGTACGAGTCGCCGGGTCGACGTCGTACGAGGCAAGTGCGTGGTGCTGCCGGGTTGTGGCGCGACGGGCACGGCGACTGCGTCGTACCTGGTCGACGCGTGCGTGTGTGTGAACGAGCCGCCGGCTCGATTGTGGAAGACGAGGCAGGAACGTCGCGCTGTGGGACGACAGGCGCGGGCGCTGCGTCGTACATGGTCGACGCAGCGCGGCGTGTACGAGGCGCGGGCTCGACCGTCGCACGAGGCAGGAACGTGGTGCCGGCAGGTTGTGGCGCGAGGGGCACGGCCGCCGCGTCGTGTGTGGTCAGTGCGCGAGCAGAATGCGAGTGAGCGGATGTGTGCGAGCGGCCGGCTCAGCGCGCGTGCGGAGCTGTGAGGTCGTGCGGCTGCAGCCTGATGCCGCGTGCTGATGCCCGCGGGGGATGTGCTGGCACAGCCTTCTGTTTGCACAGCCAATTGACTGCAAAAGGCCAACTGCCGTCTGTACAAATGTTAAGGGCCACCCCGGTGTGGGGTGGCCCTTAACAGTGTGAATGTCCGGCGGCGTCCTACTCTCCCACGACCTCCCGGTCGCAGTACCATCGGCGCTGGCGGGCTTAACTTCCAGGTTCGGAATGGAGACTGGGTGTTTCCCCGACGCTATGGCCACCGAAACTCTATAGAAATATCAATCAAACCACTCAAGCCACACACCCACCTGCTGGGTGTGGTTGCTGGGTTCGACCGTATTCCGGGAACCGTACAGTGAACGCGAACATCGTTACTTTTGTAGCGCAGGCTTGCGACCAGCAAAAAGTCTTTGGACACTCCGCACCCGGAGGGGTGTGGTGTGTGTGACAAGCCCTCGGCCTATTAGTACCAGTCAGCTCCACACCTTACGGCGCTTCCACTTCTGGCCTATCAACCCAGTGGTC